>JAJZSM010000101.1 GCA_021849765.1 Actinomycetes bacterium
CGGCTGGGTGATGTAGCCGACGTTGGGGTCGATCATCGGGCGACCACAGGTGATGCGACAGAGCGAGTGCGCGATGCCACTCGTCCAGGCGATGGGGTTGTTGTTGGCCAGGCCCGTCGTGTACATCGCGTTGCCCGCGAGCACGGCGACGACGATGATGACCAGCGGCCACGTCCACGAGGGCAGTCGTCGATTGGCGGCCACTACTCGGCTACGCAGCGAATTCACCAGGCCAGGCTACAAGAGGTGCCGTGGCGCGGCCGGTGGCCCAAGCGTCGATTGGCCCAATCAGCGGAAGCGGTAGTACATCGTCTCGCCGAGCAGCAGGAGCGACTCGGGGAAGTACGGATCCGCGAAGGTGCCAAAGATGTCCCAGCGGCGGATGAACCGGTTTCGGTCGTCGAGCGGGTCGAGGGTGCCGCGCGAGGAGCTGACGTGGTGATACAGCTGCACGTCGGGGGTGTAGACGACGTAGCGGCCCGCCACGTGGCTGCGCAGGCAGATGTCGACGTCGTTCATCACGACCTTTAGCTGCTCGTCCATGCCACCGAGCTCGTTCCACCAAGCGCGCTCGACCATCTGGACGGCTCCGGTGACGGCGGCGACGTCGCGCGTGGCGTTGACGAAGCTGTCGGCGTGCCAGTAGTTCGAGTCGGTCCGCAGGTGCTGGGGGTACGGCGAGATCACGATGCTCTCGTGCTCGCGTCGGCCATCCTGGTCGAGGAGGCACGCCCCGACGAAGCCCACGTCGGGCAGTGCCGCCAGCGAGACCAGCCGCTCGAGCCAGTCCGGCGTGACCACGATCGTGTCGTTGTTGAGCGTGACCACGAAGTCGGCGCTCGAGTGGGCGACCCCACGGTTGACGATGTGGGCGTAGTTGAAGGGCCCCGGGCACGGCACGACCTGGTAGGGGCAGTCGCGAAAGTAGGCGAGGGTCTCGGGATCGACCGAGTCGTTGTCCAAGATGATGATGTTGTAGTTCGGGTAGGTCGACTTCTCGGTGATCGCGGTGATGCACTGGCGCATCAGGTCCACCCGGTCGCGCGTCGGAATCACGATGTCGATCGACGGCGCGGGCGACGGGACGGCCACGCGCCAGTTGACGAGTCCGGCGAACGCCCCCGGCTCGACGGAGCCGATCCACCCGCGCCGATCGAGCGCGGCCTTCACGACGCGCATCGTGTCGGCGTCGAGGTGCGACCGGTCAAATGATGACGTGCGCCGACCGCCCAAGAGGAGCTCGGCGACGTGGTGGAACGTCGCGTCGATCTCGCTGAGACGCAAGAAGAGGTCGTGCTCGTAGGCCCACCCGGCCTCCTTGGAGAAGCCGCCGACTCGCTGGATCGTCGCGATGCGGATCAGCGCCGGTCGGCCCACCACGTTATAGCTGAGGAGGGTGTGCGGACCCACGGCGGGACTCTTCAGGGTCGGCGCGTGCGGCGTCGGGCCGTACTCGTCGGCGAACACGACGTCGTCGTCGTCGCGGGCGTGGGTGCGAAGGACCTCGCGGGCCAACGTCGCGTCTCCGGCCGGATCCGCCGAGTCGGCGATTAGCAGCCACGTCGTCGTTGCCCGGGACACCACGTCGTTCAACGTCGTGATGAATTCGTCGGGACTCGAGGCGCTCTCGTCGACGCGGACGATGGTGACGTCGGTGGCCGCGATGCCCTCATCAGACCGGTAGGGCTGGTCCAGGAGGTGGGGTCGGTAGTTGATAGGGAAGAACACCTCGTCGGGTGCCTCGACGACGAGCTTGGTCGTCGGCTCGGGCTTGGTGGTGCCGCGCACCGCGCGGATGACCTTCAACAAGGGCCGGCCGAAGAAGCGCGCGACGTGGTAGCGCCGTGTGTCCTCGCCGAGCATCCGACCGATGGTGCGACGAAGTCGATTGCCCGAGACCATGTGGATGTTCCCGTGGAATTGGGCCCACCGGCGACGCAGTTCGTCGTCGGTGATCACCGGTTTTGCCTCGTCTACGTCAAACTGACGGATCTCGAACATCAGCCATCCTCAAAAGTACCCGCCTCGCGCGTGAAAATCATCGTCCACGCTACCGGAGTCGGCCTGGACCAACCGAAGGACCCGAGCCGGTGGCCCGTGGGGTCAGGTGAGGGGCTTGCGCATCTGTAGCGAGGTCACCTCATACCCGCTGCTCTCGTAGAGACGGCGCGCGATGCGGTTGTCGCCAAAGACGTTGAGCGCGAGTGAGGCGGCGCCGAGCCGCTGGGCCTCTACCTCGGCCGCGTCGAGCAGCCGGTGGCCGACGCCGCGCCCGCGCCAGTCCGACTCCACCTCGATCGCGTAGAGCCAGGCCGCCCCGGCTCGAGGATCCGACGGTTCGGTCGCGAGCCAGAGGTAGCCCACGACCTGATTGGCCGCCGTGCGCGCCACGTACCAGTGCATTCCCGGGGTGGCGAAGCCTCGTGGCAGGAGTCGCCGCTGTTCGAGCTGTGCGAGTTCGTCGGCGTCGGCCGAGCCCCAGTTGCCGGCTCGTATCTGCTCGGCCACGTAGGCGTGCATGAGTGACGGCAGGCGATCGTCGAACTCCGCCACGGTCATGGGGTCGAGCCGCACTTCGTCCACGCGGCAACTGTAACCGTCGCTCCCCGGCGGCTTCAGAACCCGCGCGCATCCAGTTAACCAAAAGTTCACTAGTTGATTGACTGCTCGTAACAACCGGGACATTCACTCGTCACGTCACGGGACAACACTCGATTTTCGGGGTCATGTGGGAAGGATGCCGTGAGCATTTCAAACTCAGAACGAGCCGGAACAGACGCAGGCGGCGCCCCTGATCCGATGGCTCGAACCGTCGGGGAGATCCTGGACGACGCGCCAACGAGTCCGTTCCACCGTCGGGCCGTCGTGATCTCGGGCATGGGCTTCTTCACCGACGCGTACGACCTGTTCGTGATCGGTACGGTCGCTGCGCTCGTGCAGTCGCAGTGGTCGCTCTCGACGACGATGACGAGCTGGGTGACCGGCTCGGCCATTCTCGGCGCCTTCATCGGCGCGATGGTCTTCGGTCGGATCGCCGACAAGATCGGACGCAAGTCCGTGTACACGGCGGTCGCGGCGATCATGGTCGTCGGCGCGATCGGCTCGTCCTTCGCGCCCAACGTGCTGACCCTGGTGATCGCGCGCTTCGTGCTCGGCCTTGGCATCGGTGGGGACTACCCGGTGTCGGCCGTTCTCATGAGCGAATACGCCAACCGCAACGACCGCGGACGACTCGTGGGCCTCGTCTTCTCGATGCAGGCCGTGGGCCTCATCGTTGGCCCACTCGTCGGCCTCGGCCTGCTCTCGTCGGGACTGTCCGAGAGCCTCACGTGGCGTCTGCTGCTCGGGCTGGGCGCGATCCCCGCGGCCGCGGTCATCTACCTGCGTGCGCGCATGCCCGAGTCGCCGCGGTTCCAGGCCCACGTGCAGAAGCAGAGCGAGCGAGCGGCGGCCGAGCTGCACCAATTCGCCAATGGTGCCGTGGACGCCACCACGGTGAGGGCCAACACGACGACCCTGATGGCCCCGCGTCAGTTCTTCGCCAATCGTCGCATGTGGTTGCTGATCATCGGCACGGCGGGGAGCTGGTTCCTCTTTGACTACGCCTACTACGGCAACACGCTATCCCTGCCGAGCATCTTGCTCGAGGTCTCGCCGAACGCGACGATCAAGGTGAAGCTGCTGCTCACCCTGGCCATGTTCGTGGTGTTCGCGCTACCGGGCTACATCCTCGCGGTGACCAAGATCGATCGAATCGGTCACCGCAAACTGCAGTCGATCGGCTTTGCGGTGATGGCCGGGTGCTTCTTGCTGCTCGCGGCCGTGCCACGCTTCACCACGATGGTCGTTCCCTTCATCGTGATCTTCGGGTTCAGCTACCTGTTCACTGAGTTTGGGCCGAACACGACGACCTTCATCCTGCCCTCGGAGGTCTTTCCCGTGGAGATGCGAACGACCGGTCACGGGATCGCGGCCGGGATCGGCAAGTTCGGGGCCTTCGTCGGGGTCTTCATGGTGCCGCGCCTTCAGGCGTCGATCGGTCTGCGGGGGCTGCTACTGGTCGCTGGCATCTCGGCGATCGCGGGTCTCGCCACGACGGCGCTGCTGCCCGAGCCCGCCCTCACGTCACTGGAGGACTCGGCACATCACTCGGCGAGCCAGACGACCAACCAAGCGGCCTAGCGCCGACCTCCCTACAATGGGCCCATGGACCTGGGACTTGGTGACCGCGTCGTCCTGATCACGGGCGGCACCGACGGACTCGGGCTGGCGCTCGCGAAGAACCTGGTCGCCGAGGGCGCCCGGGTCGCCGTTTGCGGCCGTGACGCCGCCCGACTCGAACGCGCGCAGGAACTACTCGGCAGTGAGGCGCTCTGCGTCGAAGCCGACGTCACCAACGCGAGCGACCGCGAGGCGTTCGTCGCGGACTCGCGGAGCCGATTCGGCCGGATCGACGCGCTGGTGAACAACGCGGGACGCTCGGCGGCGACGCTCGTGGCGAATTCTGACGACGACGAGTGGCGCGCGGACTACGAGCTCAAGGTCGTGTCGGCGCTGCACCTCGCCCGGCTCGTGCTGGATGATCTCGCGGTGTCAGGTGGCGTCGTGCTCAACGTGCTCGCCATTTCGGCGCGCGCGCCGGGTGCTGGCTCGACGCCGACCGCCGCGTCGCGCGCCGCGGGCCTGGCCATGACCAAGGCGCTGGCCAACGAAGTCGGCCCGCGCGGCGTTCGCGCGCTCGCGATCCTGATCGGTCTTATCGAGTCGGGACAGTGGGAGCGCCGTGCGGCCCAGTCGGGCGTGTCGGTCACCTCGATCTATCAGGATCTCGCTCGAAACGCCCGTGTTCCGCTGGGCCGCGTGGGTCGGGCCGAGGAGTTCGCGAACCTCGCCACCTTCCTCGTGTCGCCGCGCGCGAGCTACGTGACCGGCGTCGGCGTGAGCCTCGACGGCGGCCTGTCACCCGTCATTTGACACGGCCGAACGATCGGCTCTGAAAGCGTGTGCCGTCATGGGTCTAGGGTGTCCAGGTGCCCGTGACCAGCCGACGTGACTCGAGCCGCGTCCAAGGCGTCAACCGGGACAGCGTGGGAGTTGGGGTGCCGCGATGACCGTGCTCTGGTCGCTGGTGCTGTTCCTTCACGTCACGGCAGCGGCGTTCTGGGTCGGGGGTCAACTGATGTTGTCCTTCGTCGTCATGCCCGCTCTGCGACGCGACTCGCCACCCGAAACGATTCGTGCCATCGCCCAGTCGGCGGGACGCCGGTTCACCGCCGTGACCAATCACGTCCTGCTTCCGGCGTTGTTGATCACCGGACCGTTGCTCGCCTGGCACGACGGGGCTCGGTGGTCCAATCTCGTGACGACGGCCTTCGGGCACCTGTTGATCGTCAAGGTGGCCCTCGTGGTGGTGGTCTTTACGATGGCTTCGTTCCACGGTTTCGTCGCGCGCCGCACGTCGCGGCGCGGTGTGCGTATCTACGCGATCATTACCGTCATCGCTTCGGTCGGCGTGCTCGCGTTGGCGGCCTTTCTCGCGATGGCGCCCGGTCCCTAGCGCGCGATTCGTCACGTGCAACGACGCGAGCATCGATTTCGTCGACGCGCCACCTCAACGCGGGGCTTAGTTCTGTGAGGACGGGTGTTCGGACTTGGCGGGCTGGTACGTCGGGAAAAAGTCCGGGTCCTTCTCGTAGAGGAAGCCGTAGACGCTGTGAGCGGCGCGACGAATCACCGTTGACATCGTCCGATGGGTTTGAGTCTCGTGCTCCATCGATAGTCTCCCAATTCTCGATAGACGTCAATCACCAGTGACTCGCTACCGCGATTCAGCCCCAGCGTACGGTGGGGCCCTTGAGATGACAGCTCGCCGCACCGGGACTAAAGTCCCGAAATCCGTTCGTTGGTGCGACGGCCCAATCGGTTATCGCGAGTAGCGGGTCGCCATCGGGTGCGGGCGCGTAAAATTGCCACTTGCACGAACTATGCGAAGAGAAGGTGTCGGCGTGCTCACTCGATACATAAG
>JAJZSM010000102.1 GCA_021849765.1 Actinomycetes bacterium
GATCTGGCGCGGCCCGATGCTGCACAAGGCCATCGAGCAGTTGGTCACCGAGGCCTGGTGGGACGAGCCCGACTTCTTACTGATCGACATGCCTCCGGGCACCGGTGACGTCGCGCTGACGCTGTCCGAGATCCTGCCGCGCGTCGAGATGTACGTCGTCACGACCCCCCAGCCGGCCGCCCAGCGCGTCGCCCAGCGCAGCGCCTACGCCGCGCGGGCCCTCAAGCTCAGCGTGCGCGGGGTGATCGAGAACATGAGCTGGTTCGTCGGCGACGACGGCCAGCGCTACGAGATCTTCGGCGAGGGCGGCGGGGCCAAACTGGCGAGCGACCTCGGCATCCCCCTGCTCGGCCAGATCCCCCTCGACCCGCGACTGCGCAGCGGCGGGGACCTCGGCGACCCGGTCGTGGTCTACGAGCCCGAGAGCGACGTCGCGAGGGCCTTCGCCGAGCTCGCCGCCACCATCGTGAAGCAGGGTCCCGCGCGGGTCTACCGCCAAGAGCTCAAACTCGTTTGATGGGCTGGATGGTTCGCCCCGAATGGGGGTGTTCCACTGAGAATCGGACTGGTGAGCCCGCGAACCGTTAGTGCTGTTTGATCGCGCCGGTTAGGAGAAGATGTCCTCAGCGGTGACGACCGTCACGCCCGTTGAGCGGGTGACGGTCTCTCGGGCGCAGACGTAGAACGTGACGTCGTCAGGATTCGCAAGACCGGAGTCGAGCAGTTTGCGTTTCATTGCTCCGAGTTCGGAACTCCCATTAACGGACTTGGCCCACTTGGCCTCGCCAACGATTACGGGTGCGCGTTGACGCCCCGCCAAGACAACGACGTCGAGTTGGCACGGGTCATCACTGGCATTGCCTTGCGCGCGCCACCACTCGCCGACTCGCACGACGTCCTCGCCGAGGGCACCTTCGCCGGCGAGGCGACGAAGGTACTGACGGAATGCTTCCTCGTAGCGCAGGCCCATGTAGTCGTCGAAGGACTGGGTAATCACCGAGCCAACGGTCGATCCAAGGCCTTGTTCGATGGGTGACTTATGGGGCTCGACGCAGCTGAGCCAGAAGGCCAAGAAGTTATCCGCGATCCGGTAGTACGTGGTCTTGGTGTCGCTCTTTGAGGTGACGGGGGACACCCTGTCGAGCAGGTGAGCGTCGACCATCTCTTTGAGCGCTCGTGTCGGCAATGCGTTCACCGAGGCGCGAATGGCACTGTAGGACGTGCTTCCGGTTGCGACCGCGCGCAGGACTTGCTCGGGGAGCCGCTTACCCGCGTGACCAACCAGGTCCTCGTCGGACAGGACGAGCTCGCCCTCGGAGAGCAGGAGACCTTGCTCGTTGCAGATGAGTCGGTCAATGTTCTGGCGGAACGTGGCCCGGTCATCCCAGAGTGCCAGGTACCGGGGGATCCCCCCGCACACGCCCCACGCCGCTGCGCGCTCAGACGCTGAGGCGGAAGGTAGCATCAGCGCGGCCTCGTGCGCTTTGAAGGGCTGGACTCGGAGTCGTAGGTCGGCGCGGCCGAACAGGGCGTGATGGTGCTCTTGGAGAGACTCCATGACACGCTCAGCCGAACCGCATACCAAAAGCTTGAGGTTCGACTCCTCGGCACCGACGCGGTCCCACACGGCGCGCAACTCCTCTTCGAGCTCTGGATCCACGCTCAGCAGTTCGGGGAATTCGTCCAGAATGAACAGCAGTGGTTCGGTGCTGGCGGCCGTAGCCAGGACCTCGAAGGTATCGTCCCAACTGACGAAGGGGCGATCGAGCAGTGACCGGCGAGGTAACTGCAAGACCGCGTGGGCGGTCGCTGAGAGTTGGCGGAGTTCTTCTCCCAGTGAGTGACCCCGTACGGTGTGGCGCACGACGCGTTTGTTCTGCGAGAACTTGGCCAGGAGCCACGTCTTGCCGACTCGTCTGCGCCCAAAGACGACGCCGAGCCCCGGTCCGGGTCTTGAGAACCATTCCCCGAGCTGACTGAGCTCGGTCGTGCGGTTGACGAAAGTGGCCAGCCCAGTTGACTTCACGGTTTCCTCCGATGCTCATCGACGGCGTGTCATACATAATAAACGACATATGTATCATACGTCTATCACATCATACAGAGTCTCATCGATTCGCCGGCAGTCCCGGCGTCCCGCTCGGTGACCCCCGTGGACAGCGTCGCTCGTGGAGATTGGGCCCGGAGTCGATTCAGAGGTTGGATCACATCGGCGGTGGTCTTGTCCTAGCGTGAAGATGTCGACGGTGGCGAGGACGAGGTAGGCGAAATGGAACTTGAGGGACGGACGGCCGTCATTACGGGCGGGGCGAGTGGTATCGGACTCGCGACTGCGCGACGGATGGCCCAGGCGGGCGCGTCGCTCGTCCTGGGCGACGTTGAAGAGGAGAGTCTCGCGCGAGCGGTCGGCGCGCTACGCGAGGACGGGGCTCGCGTCGTGGGTGTTACCTGTGACGTCGCGGTTGAGGCCGACGTCGTCGCCCTGCGTGACGCGGCCATCGCGAACTTCGCCGGGGCGCACCTCATCTTCAACAACGCCGGCGTCGGGGGCGGTCCGGCCATCGGCACGCCCAAGGCCGTCTGGGACTGGGTCATGGGAGTGAACGTCAACGGGGTCATCAACGGGATCAACGCCTTCGTGCCGCTCTTCTTGGAGCAGAACGAGGGCCACGTCGTCTCCACGGCCTCCCTCGCCGGCCTGGGCGGTGTGCCCGGCATGGGTCCGTACTGTGCGAGCAAGTTCGCCGTCGTGGGGATCGCCGAGTCGCTCTTTCACGAGCTCGCCCTCTCGGGCAAGAACGTCGGCACCTCGGTGCTCTGCCCGGGCTTCGTGCGCACGCGCATCTTCGAGTCCGAGCGCAACATGCCCGACGAGTTGAAGGCCTACAACGACGATCCCAACGTGCGCGCCGTCAGCTCGATGGCGAGTGACGCGGTGAACGGAGGCATCGACCCCAGCATCGTCGCTGAGGCCGTGGCGAGCGCCGTGCTCGAGAACCGCTTCTGGATCCTCACCCACGAGCACGCGGCGATCCGCACCAGCGAACAGCGCGTCGACTGGATGCGCGGCGGCAAGCCGCCGCGCATCAACTTGGAGGGCGCGACCCGGCCGTAGTGCAGCGTCGAACGTTGCGCGATCCCTGTTAACCATCAGCGACCCCATCGACGTTTCGCCTGACGACTCCGAGGCGGCCCGTTCTCGTCGACCCTGAGTCAAACCTCAGGTTGCCGACAGGGGTGCCTTGAACTTCTCGTTGGCGCACTGGAGACTGGCCCTTCGGCGAGGGGACACGTGTGAGACAGCGATTGGCGCAGTCCGTGCTCGCGGTCGTCATGATTGGCGCCACGACCACGGCGACGCTCGCGGCACCGACGGGCGCGGCAACCACCCAGGCTCGTCTCATCTCAGTGAGCGGCGCGACAACATCGACGCTCGCCTGGCACCGCAGTGGCGTCGATGTCGTGGCGCTCGCCCTCGCCCGGTCGTCGGGCTCGAGTTCCTCGTCGGGCACCTCGATCCAACTCGCCCTGCCGAGCGGGGCGTCGGTCGTCGCCGTGGGTGCCGCCAACGAACGCACGCGAGCGTCGCTACCGGGTCAGTGGCACTGTTCGTCGGGACCGCTGACGACGTGTCGGCTCGACGGGGCAGTCGCCCCGTCGAAGTTCCTCGCCTACGTCGAGGTCACCAACCACTGGCGCACGGCGCCGCGCGCGTCGACCCTGCGCATACGCGCCCGCGTCGACGGCGCGCGCGCGGTCACCCTCGAATCCTCGGTGTCGACCCAGCCTACGAACATCCCGACGATCTCGCTGCAGCGCAGCGCGACGCCGGTCGTTGCGATCGGTGCGACGGGGTCGGTGTCCTACCAGGTGCGTGACGTCGGTGGCGCGGCACTGGCGACCTCGGCCGCCTCGCCGGCGATCGAGGTGACCAAGCCGATCCCCACGCTCGCGACGAGCTGGCACGTGGCGTCGGCGTCGTGGCGGTGCCAGGGATCGACGCCGAGCGCGCTCGCTTGTTCGTATCAGGGCCCGAGCGTCGCAGTTGGCGCGGCGGCGGCGCCACTGACGATGACCTACCGCGTGGCTCGCTCGGTGACGAGCACAGGCCCGACGTGGGTGACTTGGACGGCCGGTCTGCACGTGACGGGACCCTTCGGCGTACGCCTCGCCCGTCCCGTCCCGGGTCGCGTCGAGGTCGTGAGCGGACACGAGGGGACCCTCGCGGTGCGCGTGGGTGCCCTGGGTTCCCAGAGTGTCGCGCGCGGCGCCACACGAACGGTGCTCGTGCAACAGCAGGCGAGTGACGGCGTCGCGAGCGGACTCGCCGACACCGTCGTCGTGCCGCGGGGCTTCTCGCTGCTCGGTGAGCATCACGCTGGTTGGACGTGTCCGACCGGTACCGGGACACTGACGTGCCGCCACCCCGGTTCGATCATGACCAACGCACCGGTCGACCTCGCGCTCAGCCTGCGCGCGAGCGCGAACGCGCCCGTGGGGATGGCCCTCGTCGCGGTCCTGGCGACGGCACTCGACGGCACCGTGAAGAACGCGGGACTCGCGGTGCTGAACGTGCTGGGCCCGCGCGCGTCATCGAGCACGTCTCCGACGCCAGCACCCTCTCCCGGGTCACGACCGACGACCCCGACGACGGCGCAGGTCGGTGCCGCGAGTACGGTGGCGACCCCCAACAGTACGACGCCGAGCGGTGCGCGAAGACGAGCGCACGTGCAAGCTGCCGTCACGCGGCCGCTCGCGCCGAGCAGCGCACCCGGTCCGTTGACGACGTGTCCGACGTCGATGCCGACGACGCTCGGACCCCTTTCCGTGTTAATTACGTCGTTGACGTCGGGATCGGCGGGCTGCACGGGAACGGTGACGCTGACGATGGGATCGGGTCTTGACCTCTTCAGCGGTCTCACGCTCGCGGGGACGGTGAACTACACCGACGCCAATAACTGGTACATCACGCTCGACGCGACCCAGTCATCCATCACGTTCTTTGGCGCGACGCCCAGCTTCGCCGGGACGATCTATGACACCGCGGGCACCTTCAGCGGCTCACTGTCCATTGGGGTGACGGGCGCGACACTCTCGTCAGCGCTGTCGCTGTCCGGCAGTGCGACCCTCGATATTCCGTCCTCCTCGACGATCGTCGCCTCGTCGGCGTTCACACTCACGCTCACCAATGGGGGCGCGACGAGCCCGGTCACCTTCCCGGTGTCGCTCAGCTACACCAACGCATCGAACTGGTCGGTCACGGTCGGCGCCAACGCGCAGCTCGCCTTCGGCTCGATCAGCCCGGTGGCCCTTGCAGTCTCGGGCACGCTCAGCGACGCATCAGGCGCGCTCAGTGGCAGCCTCACGGCCACGACCACGGCACCACTCACCATCGTGCCCTCCGTGACGATCGCGGGCACGCTCAGCTTCGCCGCGACCAGCACCAGCGCCACGTTTAGCGGCTCGGTCACGCTCACGAGCGGGGCGTTGAGCCTCCCGGTGAGTTTCACCTACACCGACTCGACGGATTGGTCGGCTCAGCTTTCGGTGAGCGGTGACTCATCGGGCTACACCGTGGCGCCGAACCTGACGATCCCGATTAGCTCGCTGTCGGGGACTGTCACCTACGGGTACTTCGGCTCGGATTTTCCCAGTCTGGAGTGGAGCGTCACCGCCTCGCTGGCGCCGATCACGCTCATCGCGAACGTCGCCACGTTGAGCTCGGTCACGCTGTCGATCACGACCTGTCCCGCCCCCACCTACCAGGGCCAGACGACGTCCTCGCCCTGTCCCACGAACGCGACGGGCACCTACGTTTTCCTCTCGGGCTCGCTCGCGCTCAGCTTCCCCGAGTTGGGCAGCCAAACCCTCACCTTCTCGGCCAACGTCAATCTCGCCACGGGTGGGTTCGACCTGTCAGCTTCGATGCCCGGGCCGATCACCGTGGTCGCAGGGGTGCTCAGCATCAGCTCGCCCAGTCTCGAGATCGCCTACAACGATCCAAACTTCGCCAATCCGGGTAACA
>JAJZSM010000103.1:0-3432 GCA_021849765.1 Actinomycetes bacterium
AGCTCGTGTACCCGGATCTTCTTCAGCGCCAAAACGTTCCCTTACATCGGAGTGTGTACGACGCGCGCACACACAGTCACATATTCTTTCACAACCATCAGCAGTGCGGACCAGCCCCCGCACCAACGAGCGCGACCAGGTCGTCCACGTCGGCCGCGGACACCGGCGACCGTAGCGCTCGCGCTACCGCGCCCCACCGCAGACGCGACCCACAATCCCGGTCACGACACCACCAGACACCTCGCCCGACCCCCCGGCCGAGGTACCACGACCCATCTTCACCGCGACCCGCCCGACACAGTTCCACGTCCGGGCGTCGGGCGCGGCAGACCACGCACGTTCGAAACGGGGCTATGCCTCGCCCTCCTGCACCGATACCGCATCATCGGCGCTGGCCGCGGCGTGTTCCTCGCCGACGGTCACGACGTGGACGACCTCGTCGACGACGACGTCGTCCTCGGTCCAGACCTCGTCAACGACCTCCTCTTCGACACCCTCATTCTCGGAGCGGATGTCGATGCGCCACCCGGTCAACCGGGCGGCGAGCCGTGCGTTCTGGCCCTCTTTGCCGATCGCGAGGGAGAGCTGCTGATCGTGCACGATGACCGTCGCCACACCCTGCTCCTCGTCGAGGCGGACCTCGCGGACCCGCGCCGGCGCGAGCGCGGCCTGGATGAACTCGACGGGATCGTCGCTGTAGGGCACAACATCAATGCGCTCAGAGCGCAGTTCGTTGGTGATGTTGCGCACGCGCGAGCCCCGGGCTCCCACGCACGCCCCGACCGGGTCGACCATGGCGTCATTCGAGGCCACCGCGATCTTGCTCCGGTGACCGGGCTCTCGAGCGATTGCCTTGATCTCGACTATGCCGTTGGCGATCTCGGGGACCTCGATCTCGAAGAGCTTGGCCACTAGGGCCGGGTGCGTGCGGCTCACGACAATCTGGGGACCTTTGTTGGTCTTGCGCACTTCGACGATGTACACCTTGATGCGTGCGCCGTGCTCGTAGCGCTCGAAGGCGATCTGCTCGGCCTGGGGCAGCAGCGCCTCGACACGCCCGAGGTCGAGCAGCGTGTAGCGGTTGTCGTTCTGCTGGACCGTGCCCGAGACGATGTCACCCTCGCGGTTGGCGAACTCCTCGTACATCTGGCGACGCTGGATGTCGCGGATGAGCTGCATCAGAACCTGCTTGGCGGTCTGGGCCGCGATCCGCCCGAAGTCCTCGGGTGTCGCGTCCCACTCGCGCGTGACGTTGCCCTCGACGTCCAGCTCGAGTCCCCAGACCTTGATTTCGCCCGTCTCGGGGTTGATCTCGACCTCGGCGTCCTCGGCGGAGTCGGGCCGGCGCTTGTAGGCCGCCAGCAGCGCGTTCGCGAGGGCGATGAGCAGTTCGCCCTCGTCGATGTTCTGGTCGCGCGCAATCTGGCCGAGCGCCTCAAGGAATTCGAAGTTCGCCATCACTTGCCTTTCTTACTCGCCGTCGAGGCTTTGGGCTTCTTAGCGGACGTCGTCTCGGGACCCCAATGGAAGACGGTCCGCGCGCGCTCGATGGCGTCGAGTTGGACGGTGATCTCGCCGCGCTCGGCGTCGGCGATCGTCACGGTCGTGTCGTCCGCGCGCACAATCTCGCCTTCTAGACGGCGAGTGGGTTCATCGTCACGGTGCTCGCGCAGCGTGACGATCTCGCCGACGGCGCTCGCGAAGTGCTCGGGGGTGCGAAGGCGCCGTTCTAAGCCCGGACTCGAGACATCGAGCGTGAAGTGGCCTTCGATCGGGTCGTTCTCGTCGAGCCACGCCGAAATCGCGCGGTTCGCGGCGGTCAGGGCGTCGACGTCGACGCCACCCTCGCGGCGAACGACGACATTGAGCGTCCCGGCGACGAGTTCCAGGTCGTAGAGGTCGAGTCCCAGTGGGCTAAGGAGTGATCGCACGGGTGTCTCCAGATCCATGGCCATCTCCTCTCTATGTCGCCGGGCGGGACAAAGAAAAAGCGCGGGCCCGAGGCCCGCGCTTAAACGAGTCCAAACGTCCTTGGCGGACTGTCGAACCATTGTAGCAGTTGCGTCCGGCGATGAGCAACGCCTCCGACGCGGATCCGCTCGGCGTTACTTACGCGTTTTTGCTGATCGACGGGCGTGGCGTACGCACCGCGCGACGAGGCGCCGGTCTCGACGACGCCAAACCGGGCGCCGACCCGACGGCCCGAGACGCCGCAATCAGTAGGACTTGGCGACGATCGCCACGAGGTCGGCCTCGTCGGGGCTGTTCGGTGTCGTGCCGTCGGCGCGTTGGATACAGCGCACCGAGACCGCCAGGTCGTTCAGCCGCGCCTCCCCCGCGTCGCCGACCAGGTCCCAGGCGACACGGGCGAAGCCCGTCTGGGCGGCTTCGATGGCGTCGTCGACCGAGGTCACGTTGGCTGTGGCAGCGTCGCGCCTGGTCCGGGCGTCCTCGAGCAGCGCGACCTGCATCTCCTCGAGCAGTTCCGCCGCCCGAGCCGCCAACTGGTCGAGCGCCACGAGGTGCTTGGAGCCGTCATCGCGGCGCACCACAGTGACCACGCCGTTAGCGAGGTCGCGGGGACCGACCTCGACGCGAAGCGGCACGCCCTTGATCTCCCAGTCCGTCACCCGTCGCCCGAAGGACCCTCGACCCCGGTCAACCGACGTAGCGATCCCGCCGGCGCGCAGCGCAGCGTCGATCGTGGTGCAGGCCTCGAGCACTGCGGGCTCGTCGCGCACCGCGACGATCACCGCTTGGATCGGCGCCATCCGCGGCGGCACGACGAGTCCCCGGTCGTCACCGTGGGCCATGATGAGCCCACCCACCAAGCGCGTCGAGGCACCCCACGAGGTCGTGTGACAGAGTTCTGACTGGCCCGCCTCGCTCTGGAAGACAATGTTGAACGCACGCGCGAAGTTCTGGCCGAGCTCGTGGCTCGTCGTCATCTGCAGCGCCTTGCCGTCACGCATCATCCCCTCACAGGTCAAGGTGTTGATCGCGCCAGCGAAGCGTTCCCGCGGCGATTTGATGCCCACGTAGGCGGGTACCGCCATGACGTTGACCAAGAAGTCGTAGTACACCTCGAGGTGGATGCGCATCGCGTAGGCCGCGGCGTCCTCGTAGGAGACGTGCGCCGTGTGCCCCTCTTGCCAGAGGAACTCCGACGAGCGCAAAAACAGCCGGGGGCGCAACTCCCAGCGCACCACGTTCGCCCACTGGTTGAGCAGCAGGGGCAGGTCCCGATAGCTCTGTATCCACTTGGCCATGAACTCGCCGACCACGGTCTCTGAGGTCGGGCGAACGACCACGGGCTCGCTCAGCTCCTCACCACCGGCGTAGGTCACCACCGCCAACTCCGGGCTGAATCCCTCGACGTGTTCGGCCTCGCGGGCGAAGTAGCTCTGGGGGATGAACAGCGGGAAGTAGGCG
>JAJZSM010000103.1:3442-6019 GCA_021849765.1 Actinomycetes bacterium
CACCGGCGGCCTTGATCCGGGCGTCCATCTCCGCCTGGATCCGCTCCCACAAGGCGTACCCGTAGGGCCGGATCACCATGGTCCCGCGCACCGGACCGTTGTCGGCCATCTCTGCCTTGGCAACAACGTCCTGGTACCAGCGGGGGAAGTCTTCGGACTGCGAGGTCAGGGCATTAGGTGACGCCACGATTCTCCTTCACTTGAGTGGCGAAAGCCTAGCCAAGCACGGACTATTCGACGCGACGTCGGATCCGCTCGATCCGTTCGCCGCCGTGGTTCACGTCCAGACCACGGTCGTCGAGCAGGAGCGCCCGGTCGGCCGCGGCCTCGGCCTCGGCCGAGACGTCACGCGCGGCCAGCCGCGCGGCCACGCCCTCAGCGGCGATCTTCTTCGCCTCGTCGACGAGGGCCTCGACCATGTCCGCCTCGGGGACAACCCGAACGATCTGGCCCTGGATGAAGAGGTGGCCGCGGTGCTTGCCGGCGGCGATGCCGAGGTCCGCGTGACGAGCCTCACCAGGTCCGTTGACGACACAGCCCATCACCGCGACCTGGATCGGCAACTCGAGCGCGCTGAGCGCCTCCTGGGCCTCGTTGGCCACCCGGATGACGTCTACCTCGGCTCGCCCGCAGCTCGGGCACGCGATGAGGTCCAGCCCCTTTCGTTCACGCAGCCCGAGCGACTCCAGCAGCTGGCGACCGGCGCGGGCCTCCTCGACGGGGTCGGCGGTCAACGAATATCGCAGGGTGTCGCCGATGCCCTCGGCGAGCAGGGTGGCGATGCCGGCCGTGCCCTTGATGAGACCGCCGGGGAGCGGACCCGCTTCGGTGACGCCGAGGTGCAAGGGGTGATCGAACGTCTCCGAGGCCAGTCGGTAGGCCGTGATCATCGTCGCCACCGACGACGCCTTGACCGAGATCTTGACGTCCGAGAAGCCGACTTCCTCGAAATAGGCCAACTCGATTCGTGCCGACTCGACCAGCGCCTCGGGCGTCGCCCCCCCGAACCGCTCGTAGATGTCGGGGTGCAGGCTGCCCGCGTTCACCCCGATGCGGATCGGCACGCCTCGATCACGGGCCTCACTTGCGACCAGTCGGATCTCTTCGGGCTTGCGCAAGTTCCCCGGGTTCAGTCGCAGCCCGTGGACCCCCGCCTCGAGGGCCGCGATGGCCATCTCGACGTGGAAGTGGATGTCCGCCACGATCGGCACCGGTGAGCGAGGCACGATCTGCACGAGCCCCTCGGCGGCGGCCCGCTCATTGCAGGTGCAGCGCACGATGTCCGCCCCGGCGGCGGCGAGCGCATAGATCTGGGCGAGCGTCCCCTCGACGTCGGCCGTCTTGGTCGTGGTCATGGATTGGACCGAAATCGGCGCGTCGCCTCCAATCTTCACCGATCCAACGGCGATCTGACGGGTGCGGCGGCGCGGGGTGAGAGAACTAGCGGTTACGTCCATGGCACCATTCTGCCGTGCCGCGGGTCGGCCGACTCCATCACTGGAAGGGATTCACAATCGGGTGGACGATGTCCAAGTAGAGCGTCGCGGCGAACAGGGCCAGCAGCACCAGGGAGAACGCGTACACGACGGGCAGAAGGCGCTGGATGTCCGCGTGATACGCGCGACCTCGCCGACTGCGAATGCGCTCGTACGTGGCGACCAGCACGTAGCCACCGTCGAGCGGCAGCATCGGCACCATGTTCAAGAGCCCGACGAAGATGTTCACGACCATCAAGATCTCGAGCAACACCCCCACGCCGAGTTGGGTGCTCTGCACCGCGAGGCGCACCACACCGACGATCGACTGCGGGCGGTTCAGCTGGGCGGTCGGGTTCGACGCCGCGACGGGATTAGTGACCTGGTGGAACAGACTTGCGAACTCACCGGGCGAGAACACGTGGACGATGCCCTTGGCGGCGAGTCCGACAGTTGAGATGACCTTGGTGAACGACGCCGGCACGGCACCCAGCCACGACTCGTGCACGATCAGATCCTTCAATCCGACACCGAGGTAGCCAACGGGCGTCGGTCCCGTGGCTACGGGCTGACCACCCACACGCAGGTGTCGCCCGTCCTCGGGCACGGCGTAGAGCGTGTGCTTGGCGCCGTTGCGCTCGACCACGATCCGCAACCGTTGGCCCGTGTGGTCGTGGACCAGATTCACGAGGCGGTTCACGTTGGTGATGGACACGCCGTCGATGGACAGGACCTGGTCGCCGACTCGCAGTCCCGCGATCTGCGCGGGGTTTCGCCGCTGGCCGTCGAAGTGGGTGAAGCTGCCGATGCCGATGTGACTCGCCGACGGCAGGCCGACGAACGTCAACGAGGCCCACGCGAGCAACAGCGCCATCACGACGTGCATCAGTGAGCCGGCCGACGCGAAGAGCACCTTGCGCGGATAGGACGCGGCGCGATAGGTCCGACCTTCAATCGCGGGATCCACGGTGTCACTCCAGGTCATGCCGGGCACCTTCACGTACCCGCCGAGCGGCAGGAGCCGCACGCCGTAGCGGGTCTCGCCCACCGTGGTCGACCACACGACGGGACCGAATCCCACGAAGAAATCCGTCACGAGCAG
>JAJZSM010000104.1:0-5390 GCA_021849765.1 Actinomycetes bacterium
ATCATCAAGCTGCTCGACCTCGCCAACGGCAAGATGAAGCTCATTGAGGTGACCCTCGCCGCGAGCGCCCCGGCCGTAGCCAACGAGCTCACCCTCGACGAATTGCGCCTCAACGACGCGATCCGCGTGGTTGCCGTCGTGCGACGCGAGCAGCCGCTCACCCCGACGCCGACCATGCGGTTCCTCGAGCATGACCACGTCATCTTGATGGCCCGCGAGAACGCGACCCACGACTGCGCCGACGCCTTCATCGGCTGACCGCCGGAGCTTCAGGGCCGCCTCGACCTAGCATGAGGCCGTGCGAGCTGCGTTCTTCGACCTCGACAAGACGGTGATCGCCAAGTCATCGCTCGTCGCACTAGGCCCCGAGTTCCACGCCCGTGGCCTGCTGCAGCGACGCACCATGATTCGCGCCGCGGTCACCCAGATCCTCTTCCTGCGCTTCGGCGCCGACGAGGACAAGTTGACCAAGATCCGCGAGTCGGTGCTGCGTGTCACCAAGGGCTGGGACCGCGATGAGGTCCGCGAACTGGTCACGAGCACGATCACCGAGGTCATCGAACCGCTGATCTACGCCGAGGCGAAGGCCCTCATCGAGCACCACCGCGACCAGGGTGACGAGGTCTGGCTCGTGAGCATGGCGCCCACCGAGATCGTCGAGCCCTTCGCCGAGTTGCTCGGTATCACCGGGGCCATCGCGTCGCGCGCGACGATCGACGAGAACGGCAAGTTCACCGGTGAGATGGACTTCCTCGCCCAGGGTGAGAGCAAGGCCCAGGCCATCAGGGAGTTGGCCGAGCAGCGCGGCATCGACCTCGCGGCCTCCTACGCCTACTCCGACTCCGAGACCGACGCGCCGATGCTCCAGACGGTCGGCCACGCCTACGCCGTCAACCCCGACCGTCAGCTCACGCGTCTCGCCCACGACAACCAGTGGCCGATCCTCAGCTTCACCCACCCCGTGCGCGTGCACGACGGCACGAAGTCGCGCACGCCGTACTTCATCAGCGCAATTGTCATCGGCGCGGCGGCCGTCCTCGGCCAGTCCCGGATCCGGCGGCACTAGACCGCCTAGTCCTCGTTGAGCCCTAGAGCGTCAGCAGGTCGCGTGCGCCCGTGTCCGACGAGGGGTGGCGAAGCTTGCTCATCGCCCGGGCCTCGATCTGGCGGATCCGCTCGCGGGTGAGGTTCATCTCGGCGCCGACGTCCTCGAGGGTCCGGATCTCACCGGCCCCGTCCAGCCCGAAGCGCATCCGCAGGATCTTCTGTTCGCGCTCGTCGAGGGGCTGGAGCAGTTTCTCGATGGCCGCGGGCATCATCTTGACCGCCGCGACGTCAAAGGGCGACTCCGCCGAGCGGTCCTCGACGACGTCACCGAGTTCGGCGTCGCCGTCCTCGCGCAGCGGCTCGGACAGCGAGATCGGCTCGGAGCGGAAGCGAAGCGCTTCGATCAGCTTGTCCTCGGGCATCTCGCACTCGTCGCAGAGCTCCTTGATGGTCGGCGGACGGCCGAACTTCAATTCGAGGCGTGACTGGGCCTTCTGAACACGCGCGAGCGTGTCGCCGGCGTGCACCGGGAGCCGGATCGTGCGCCCGGTGTTGGCGATCCCGCGCGTGATCGCCTGACGGATCCACCACGTGGCGTAGGTCGAGAATTTGAAGCCCTTGCGCCAGTCGAACTTCTCCACGGCGTGCATCAACCCGAGGTTGCCCTCCTGGATGAGGTCGAGCAGCGGCAGGCCCGAGGCCTGGTACTTCTTCGCGATCGAGACGACGAGGCGCAGGTTCGACTGCACGAAGTCACGTTCGGCCTGGTCACCGCGGTGCTCAGCCCGACGCAGGGCCTGCTTGCGCGCGGGGGTGAGTTTGACCTTCTTGTCGGTCTCGGCGGCGAGCAGTTCGGCACGGGCCTCGCGGCCCTCCTCGATGGCCTGGGCCAGCTGGACCTCGTCGTCCTTGGTCAGCAGCGTGTACTGACCGATGTCCGACAGGTAGAGACGTACGAGATCCTCGTCGTCGCGATCAACGCGGTCCTTTGCCATGCTCTCCCTCTTCACCATCGCCGGTTCCCGACGTATCTAGTTATACGGGGGTAGGCAACTTACCGGGAAATCACCAGACTTTCGCCGTACCCGGCATCCTCGAGGGTCACCGAGAGCGCCCTCGCCGCCGACTGCCACGCGGGATCGTCGAAAATCTCCTGGTCATGAGCGTGCTTGGCCAGTCGGTGCAGCGCTCCCACGACGACGTCGCTGACCTGGATCAGGGCCTCGCCCCGCGACGGATCAGACTCCTCGACCCGGGCGTCGCGAAGCGCCACGAGCAGACGGGGCAGCACGACCATCGTGGTCGCGTAGACGCAGAGTGCCCCCGTCGGGTCGGCGTCGAGCGCCGAGGTGAGCACGTCGACCACGACCGGCGTGCGCGTCACGGTCGACTCGCCCAGCACGTCGCGCAGGGTGAGCGAGACCGTCCCACAGGCCCGGGCCATCTCGTAGAGCCCGACGACGTAACCGTCGTCGTTCACCTCACCGGCGCGTCGTCCGAGGACGCCGTAGATCGCCTCGGCCGCGCCGGCGATCGAACGGGTGGTCTCGGTCGTCACGATGTGGGTCGAAACGCGTTGGTGATCGGCATGCGCCGGTCACGTCCGAAGGCCTTGGAGGAGATGCGCACCCCCGGGGGCATCTGGCGACGCTTGTACTCGCTGCCGTCCACGAGTCGCACGATGCGCAGCACCAGCTCGGGGTCGTGGCCGAGCTCGATCATCGCTTCGGCGGTGAAGTCGCGCTCGACGTAGAGCTCGAGCAGCGGGTCGAGCTCGTCGTAGGACGGCAGGGACTGGTCGTCGCGCTGATCGGGACGCAGCTCGGCCGAGGGCGCCTTCTCGAGCACCGACGCGGGGATGGGCTCGGGGTCACCGGCCTCGCGCGCCACTTCGTTGCGATATCGGCACAGCTCGTAGACGAGGGTCTTGGGGACGTCCTTGATCACGGCGAACCCACCGGCCGAGTCCCCGTAGAGCGTCGAGTAGCCCGTCGCCATCTCGGACTTGTTGCCCGTGGTGAGCACAATCGCCCCGGTCGCGTTGGAGACCGCCATCAGGACCACGCCACGGATGCGTGACTGGAGGTTCTCGTCGGTGAGCCCGACGGGGTCGGTGCCAAAGACGTCGTGGAGCATCGAGGCGAAGGCGACGTGGGCGTCCTCGATGGGCACGGTGACCAGGTCGATGTCGAGACGGGCCGCCAGCTCAACCGCATCGGCGATCGAGTGGTCCGACGAGTAGCGACTCGGCATGGCGAATCCCCGCACGGCGGCAGCCCCGACGGCGTCGGCGGCGATGGTCGCCACGAGCGAGGAGTCCACCCCGCCCGAGACGCCCAGAATGACCGAGCGGAACCCGTTCTTTCGCAGGTAGTCCCGGGTTCCGGTAACCAGGGCCTGGTAGATCTCGGCGGTCTCCTCGGGCGGGGGTGCCACGACGTTGATCCGATAGGAGGAGCTCGTCGCTCGCGGTGCGGGCGTGATCGGTGTGCCGACCGAGGACGCCCTCGCCTCGACGTCGGCGAGCAGCATCGCCTCCTCGAAGGCGCCGGCGCGGGCGATGACCGACCCGTGCTCGTCGACGACCATGCTCTGACCGTCAAAGACAAGCTCGTCCTGGCCACCCACGAGGTTCACGTAGGCGATCGGACAGTTGACCTCGCGCGCACGGGCGCTGAGCATCGCCTCGCGTTCGCCGCGACGCCCGCGAGCGAAGGGTGACGCGTTGGCGACCACCAGCATCGTCGCGCCCTGGGCGGCCAACTGGGCGGCCGGACCGTTGGCTGTCCACACGTCCTCACAGATCAACAGGCCGACCGCGACACCGTTGACGTTGACGACGGCGTGCTCGCCGATGCCCGGGTGGAAGTAACGCTGCTCGTCAAAGACGTCGTAGTTGGGCAAGAGCCGCTTGGACGCCGTCGTGACCACCGTGTTGGCGTCGATCACGGCGAGGGCGTTAGCGACGTGCACGCGCGCGGGCGTCGTCTGGGCAACCACGTCGCGCCCGTCGTTGGAGGGCGCGAGGCTGATCCAGCGCTCCCCGTCGGCGAGCACCGTGCCCACCACGACGGCCGGACCCTCACCGAGGGACGCGAGCACCTCGAGCGCCTCGTCGGCGGCAATGATGAAGCCCTCCTTCAAGAGCAGGTCCTCGGGCGGGTAGCCGAGCAGCGAGAGCTCGGGCGTCACGACCAGGGCCGCGCCGGCGGCGGCGGCCTGCGCGCGGAACCGGCCGATCGTCGCGACGTTCTGGGCCAGGCCGCCAACCACCGCGTTCATCTGGGCGAGCGCGAGTCGAACAACGGGCACGATGACGAGCCTATCGGCGACCGGTTGATTCGCCCGGGTCGCCGTGCACGTGCGCAACGTTTCACACGCGGTTAACAAAACCCGCTTTCTGGCGAGCGGCGAGTCGCAAGACTGGAGCGACGCGTGAGGTTCGCGCTGACGGGTAAGGAGCGATGGTGGCGTATCAGGCTGAGTACATCTGGATCGACGGCACGGAGCCGACGCACAAGTTGCGCAGCAAGACTCGTGTCGTTCCCGACGGCAAGAAGCCACCGGTGTGGGGCTTTGACGGCTCGAGCACGAACCAGGCGACCGGCCACTTCTCGGACTGCGTCCTCGAGCCCGTCTTCACGTGCCCTGACCCCCTACGGGGCCCCAACGACGTGCTGGTGATGTGCGAGGTGCTCAACGCCGATCTCACCCCGCACCCGACCAACACGCGTGCGGCCGCCGTCGCGGTCGCCAAGCAGTACGCGAGCTTCGAACCGATGTTCGGTATCGAGCAGGAGTACACCTTCTTCCAGGACGGCCGTCCCTACGGCTGGCCCGAAGTCGGCTTTCCCGCGCCCCAGGGTCCGTACTACTGCGGCGTCGGCGGCACCAAGATGCCCGGCCGCGAGATCGTCGAGGCCCACACGCTCGCCTGTCTGCGCGCGGGTCTCGCCATCGAGGGGACCAACGCTGAGGTGATGATGGGCCAGTGGGAGTTCCAGGTCGGCGTGCTCAGCACCGTGGCGGTGGGTGACCAGCTCTGGACCGCGCGCTGGCTGCTCGAGCGCATCGCCGAGGACTTCGGCGTCGACGTCAGCTTCGACGCCAAGCCCATCAAGGGCGACTGGAACGGCGCCGGGGCCCACACGAACTTCTCGACCAAGCAGATGCGCGCCGCCGGCGGGTGGGACGCGATCATCGCCGGTTGCGAAGCGCTCGGCACACGGGTCCTCGAGCACATCGAGAACTACGGTGACGGGATCAAGGACCGCCTCACCGGGGCCCACGAGACCGCGCCGTGGTCGAAGTTCTCCTACGGCGTCTCGGACCGCGGCTCGTCA
>JAJZSM010000104.1:5400-5810 GCA_021849765.1 Actinomycetes bacterium
CGTCGCGCGCGAGAAGCGCGGCTACCTGGAGGACCGTCGCCCCAACGCCAACGTCGACCCCTACGTGGTCGCACGCCTGATGGTCGAGACCATCTGCGGTGCCGCCGCCTCGACCAAGCCCGCGGCGAAGCCGACGGCCAAGCGCGCCCCGGCCACGAAGGCCGTGGCGAAGAAGGCCACCGCCCGTAAGGCGCCGGCTCGCCGATAACCCCGACGCGCCGGGCCGTGCCCGCGCCCTGACCAGAGGTGCGAGAATGTCCCCGATGCAGAGTCAAGCCCAGTACGTCCTTCGCACCGTCGAGGAGCGGGGGATTCGTTTCGTCCAGCTCTGGTTCACCGACGTGCTCGGCCGCCACAAGGCGTTCCACGTCACGCCCGCGGAGCTGGAGGACGCCCTCGAGGAAGGGATG
>JAJZSM010000105.1 GCA_021849765.1 Actinomycetes bacterium
CGATCTGTTCACGTCCACCCTGGGTCGCGGCGCATCGCGGTGGGTGGCGACTACGACGGGGCACTGGTCGTGCGAGTGCGCGCGCGGGCGATCGACGGTGCTGCCACCGAGGAGGCACTCAGCGCCGTCGCCGACGCCTTCGGCCAGTCCCGCTCCACGGTCGAACTCGTCCACGGTCAACGTTCGCGGACCAAGATCTTCGAAGTGTGTGGGGACGAGTCCGCCTTGCTCGAGCGTCTGGCGAAGCTACTCGCCCGGGATCGGTAGGTTTGAGTCAAAAGGAGTGCCATGCTCGCCGCCAACTTTCCACTGTGGGACCTCTTCCTCACGACCCTGTGGGTCGCGCTCTTCGCCTTTTGGCTCCTGCTCGTCTTTCACGTACTGGCCGACATCATGCGAAGTCACGATCTCAGCGGCCCCCAGAAGGCCGGCTGGGTCATCGGCATCCTCGTGCTCCCGTTGCTCGGCACGCTGTTCTACCTCGTCGTTCGCGGTAGTTCGATGCACGAGCGCGATCGGCGAACCGTCCAGACCCAGCAAGCCGCCTTCGAGGAGTACATCAGGCGAGTGGCCAACTCCAAAGAGTGATCAGGCGAGCGCCGGACGACTCGCCTTGTCGGCCAGACGCTCGACCGTGGCGCTCAACTTGCTGACGACCGCGGTCAAATCAATGCGCGCCCGCTCGGCGTCAGGCGAGAGGTCCTCAAGGTGTCCGATGTCCCAGAGCGCGAGCACCGGATCGAGAACGTCTCGCGCGAACTGGGTGATGCCGTAGATCCCCTCTTTGGCGATACGGACCGCATGGCGGGTGAAACTCGGAATTCCCGTGCCCGGCATCGCGAACGCGCTCACTTGTTTCGCGGCCGCCACCATCATCAGCGAGGGGTCGATGGCGAAACCGGCGATCGTCAGGTCACGGTAGAAGAGGTAGTGCTTGGTCTCGTCTCCGGCGACGAGTCCCAAAAGATTGCGCCCGATCTTGTCTTCCTTGGGCAGGTGCGCGGCGGTGTTGCGGTGCGCGACCTGCGTGGCGCGCTCCTGGAGTGCGACGTAGCAGATGAGGTCGGCGAAGCTTTCCGGCGACGGCACCATGGCCCGAAACATCTGCACGCGACGCCCGTCCTCCAGCAGCACCGGATCGATGCAGCGACTGACGTGGACCCAGTCGCGCATCACCATTGCGTGTCGGTTCTCCTCCATCGTCCACTGGTGGTTCCAGTCGGCGATCGGGTGCGTCGGCGACGAGAGCCGCGCCAGGGTATTCGTGTAGTAGGGCAGGTTGTCCTCAGTCAGCAAGTTCACGTAGATCGAGCTGCGCACGCCGTCAGGCAACGGATAGTCGGTGGGCGCCCACGGACGCACCGAAAACGGCGTACCCGATCCCCAGTCGATTTGCTCGTGGGGGTACCACAGACGAGGCGCCTCGAGGTGCCGGTTGAGCAGTCGCTCAACGTCAGGGGCAAGTTGCTCAAGCAGGCCCGTCGAGCGGGACGACCGCCGTGTAACCATTGTTCCCCTTTGCGACCACGACCTGGTGGTCGACGGCCCCATCGTATCGCGCAGCACCGTGAATTCCGTCACAAACCCTGTATTGCGCCGCATCAGGTGCGTTAACCTCGTCACCCCGTGAACTTCTTCGATACCCTCATGCCCAAAGCGTTTCGCGCCACGCTGACGACCCCAATGCGGGTCTTCTACGCCTGCACGTTCTTGAGCGCCCTCGGGCTGGGGCTCACCCTCTCCTTCTACGTGGTCTACCTCCACAACGTGCGCCATTTCTCTGCGGCATTCGCAACACTGCTGCTCGCCGCCGCCGCCGTAGCGGGCCTCGTTTCGGGCCCGCTCTGGGGCACGTTGGTCGACCGATTCGGACCGTTCCGCGTTTCCATCGCGGGTTACGGGGCGACCGGCTTGGCACTCGTCGCCTGGGCCTTCGTGGCCACGCGCTTGAGCGCCGCGATCGTCGCCATCGTGCTCGCGGTCGTCGGGGGCGCCTCGTGGGGCCCGAACACGACGCTCCTCGCGCGCTTGGTCGGTGAGGAGCACCGTCAGCGGGCCTTCGGCTTTAACTTCATGCTGCTCAATTTGGGCATCGGCTTCGGCGGCCTGATCTCGGCCGCCATCGTCAACCTCAACCACCCCGCCACCTTCAGCGTGCTCTACCTCTGCAATGCCGCCGGCATGTTCGCCGCCGGACTCTTGTACCTGACGCTGCGCTCGTACGGCGGCCCGGTTCGGATTGCCCACGACGACCCGGCGCGTGAGTCTGACGGCTGGCGCACCGTGCTGGCCGATCGGCGACTCGTGCAGTACTTGCTCGCCAGTCTCGTCCTCATGATCGGCGGTTACGGGTCCCAGGAGGCCGGGTACAGCCTCTTCGTGGTCAACAACCTTCGCCTGAGCGTGCACGACATTGGGGTCATCTTCTTCTTCAACACCACGACGATCGTGCTCGCCCAGCTCTGGACGCTCAATCGGATCGAAGGCCGGAGTCGCACGAGGGTCCTGGCGGTGGTCGGCGCACTCTGGTGCTTCTTCTGGCTCGTGCTCGCTGCCGCCCTGGCCATGCCGCCGGTGGTCGCCTTCTTCGCCTTGTGCGCATCGATGGTCGTCTTCGCCTTTGGCGAAACGATGCTCCAGCCGGTCGGCTCGGCGCTCGTCAACGAGATAGCGCCGGAACACCTACGTGGCCGCTACAACGCGGCGTCGGGGGCGACGTGGTCGGTGTCGGGAACGGTCGCCCCGCTGATCGCGACGGTCTACTTTGGCAGTGGCGGCGGCAACTGGTGGCCACTGTCGATCGGGATCCTCGCGCTCGTCGGCTCGGCGCTCATGCTGAATCTTCGCCGCTCGCTCTCGCTCGCCGAGGACGGGCGTACGGCCTAGTCAGAAGACGAGCACGCGCTCGGCGGCGACCGTGAGGTTCCCGAGCTCGTCCATCGAACTGCGCGATACGCCCTCGAGCAGTTCGGCCTCGGCGATACCCCTCGTGTCGATGCAGGTGCCGCACACGAGTACCCGGCCGCCCTTCGTGAGTAGGCCCTTCAGCATCCGCTCGATGTTGTAGTACCCGTCGGGGGTGCGCTGGCCAGTCTTCGCACCGAGCGTCGCGTCGCCCATGAGGAATACGGTCAGCTCGACGTCGTCGTGGTTGCGCGTCAAGTTCATGGCGAGCCGCAGCCCGTTGTACGTGCGCTCGTTTCCGTAGGGTGGGTCATTCACGATCATCAACACGCGCACGGCGGCTCCTTCGTGGTTTAGGAAATCTGCAACCCGAGGCCCTGGACAATAGTACGGCGCACACCATCGGCCATTGCTGAGGGCGCGTAGATGCCGAAGCGGTCAACGATGTCGCCAAATCGCGCCCGAAGTGCGGCTGGAACGTCCGGCGGCGCCGCGACGATGGCGATCGCGTCGAGCGCCTCGTCGGGGATTAGGTCGCCCATGGCGGCCCACTCGCCCCGCCGCGCGAGCTGGGCGAGCTCGGGCTGCAGTCCCGCCCATCCATGCTGGTCGAGGACTCCGCGATAGGCAGGCGTGGACGCGTAGAAGGCGATCTGTGCTCGCACGGCGGCCTCAGCGTTGCGCTGCGCGGCGTCGTCCTCACCACTCGCGATCAGTCCCGAAAGCGAGATCTGGAAGTCCCCGCGAGTTCGCGTCGAACGCGACAGCCCTCGCTCGAGTGCCGGCAGCGTTACCTCACGCAGGTAGCGTTCCGTCGTGAACGGGTGCACCAGCAGCCCGTCGGCCACCTCACCAGCCACTTCGGTCATCAACTCGCCCACCGCCGCGACGAAGATCTTGGGCGCGCCGAAGTCGTGCGGCGCCGGACTGAAGAACGGCGTCATGAGCGTGTGTCGGTAGTACTCCCCACGAAAGTTGAGTGGCGTGCCCTCATTCCACGATGACCAGATCGCGCGCATCGCCAGCACGTACTCGCGCATTCGTGGCGCGGGGTGCGACCACGGCATCGAGTAGCGCTTCTCGATGTGCGGCTTGATCTGGCTGCCCAGGCCGAGCAGGAGTCGTCCCCGGGACAGTCGCTGGACGTCGTTGGCCATCGTCGCGGTGATCATGGGACTTCGTCCGAAGGCGACGACGATGCCGGTGCCGAGCTCGACCCGTGTGGTAGCGGTCGCCGCACCGGCGAGGATGAGCAGCGGATCGTGGCCGATCTCGGCGGCCCACAGACCCGCGTACCCCTCGGCTTCGGCCTTCGTGGCGGTTGCGTAGGTGCCGTCGGGGTCGAAATTGAGGTCGGTGTCGAGCCGCACAACTCGACTGTAGTCATGCGCCACTGCGCTGACTGGACCATCGAGAGCGCGGCATCTCCGCCGGCGGCTCGCCCAACTACTACCGTCGTACCGAGAGGGGGACGGTATGACTACCGAGGCCGACGGGGTCCTCGATGAGTTCGATCGCGAACGCCGGGCGCTCGGGCTCTCCATGGCCTACGGGCTCGTCCTGGCGGCGATCGGCATCGCCATCGGCGTCATCACGGGATCCCAGATCATCCTGTTCGACGGCTTCTACACGTTCCTCGGTATCGGACTCTCGTGGATGGCCATTCGGGTCTCGATCCTGGTCGCCAGTGGACCGACGTCGCGCTACCCCTTTGGTCGAGAGGCCCTCGTCCCACTGATCATCGGTGTCGAGGCAGTCGCCCTGCTCGCGACGTGTGCGTACGCCTCGTTCAACGCCGTGCTCTCGATCATCCACGGTGGCGACACCCTCACCTCGGGCTGGGGCGTCGGCTACGCCGTCGTCTCGCTGATCGTGCCCACCGGCGTGTGGTGGTGGCTGCGCCGCCTGGCCAGCGACTCCGAGCTCGTGCGCGCCGAGGCCGCGCAGTGGCTCACCGGCGGCGTCCTCGGTTCGGCGATGATCATCGCCTACATCAGCGCCCACATCTTGACCGGCACGTCGGCGGCGCCCGCGGCGCACTACCTTGACCCATCCCTCGTGATTCTCGCGTGCCTCGTCTTCGTGGCGCCGCCGCTGCGGATGATCCACACCACGTTCATCGAACTCGTCGAGGGGAGTCCCGACAAGGAACTCCGCGGGCCAGCGAGCGATGCCGTCGACGAAGTGGTCACGCAGTTTGGACTCGGCGATCATCACTTGCGCATGACCAAAATTGGCCGCAAGTTCTACGTCGAGCTTGAGTTCATCGTGCCGCCGGCGTGGACCGCCGGCCAGTCGGACCTCGTGCGCAACGCGCTGTTCGCCAAGCTCGACCAGCTCCCCCACGACATCTGGCTGACCGTCGAGTTCACGGCGCAGCGTTCGACCTGGGCCTAGTCGGCGGCGCGATCGACCAGCGCCACGCGCCACTTGGACCGACGAACGACGCCAAAGCCGATCGCCGCGGCCACCGCGCACGAGAGTGCGCCGACCCCGAGGCCGACGCGCGCGCCCCAGTGGCTCGTCACCAACCCCACTAGCGGCCCGCCCACCGGCGTGGACCCGAGGAAGGCGACCGCCCACAAGGCCATCACCCGGCCCCGCATGGCTGGATCGCTAGCGAGCTGCAGGGTGGAGTTCGCCATCGAGAGGAACGAGACGCTCGCGAAACCCACCAGCGCCAGCGCGACCATTTCGAACGCCATGATCGGTGCGACCGACGCGATCGCGAGCACCCCGGCGAAGATCGTGCTCGCCGCCACCATCGGCGCGATGCCGACGCGACCCCGGGTGGCCGAGACTAGGCCGCCGATGACGGCGCCGACGCCCATGGCCGTCACCAAGAAACCGTAGGCGCGCGAACCACCGTGGAAGACCTGGGACGCC
>JAJZSM010000106.1 GCA_021849765.1 Actinomycetes bacterium
TCTCTCCAGGCCGACGGCGGGACACGCACCGCGGCCATATGCGGAGGCTACGTGGCCCTGCACGACGCGATCACCCGGCTGGTGCAATACGGACAGATCGCCGAGCACGCTCTGAGCGACCTCGTGGCCGCGACCTCGGTGGGTGTCGTCGGCGGGGTCGCGATGCTGGATCTTCCCTACGAGGAGGACTCGCGCGCCGACACGGACATGAATGTCGTTATGACGGGCGACGGCCGGTTCGTCGAGGTCCAGGGTACCGCGGAGAACGTGGCCTTCACCCGTGGCGAGCTCGACGAGTTGCTCGATCTCGCGAGCGCCGGCATCGCCGCTATCCACGCGGCCCAGCGCGAGGTGCTCGCTACGCCGCCGGCGCCACGCGCGCGATGAGACCATTCGTCCTCGCGACGGCGAACCCCCACAAGACCGAGGAGATGGCCGCCGTGCTGTCGGCGCTCGGCATCGATGTGATTGCCCGACCCGCGCACGTGGACGAGGTGGACGAGACCGAGAACACACTCGAGGGCAACGCGCTCCTCAAAGCGCGCGCACTCGCCACCGTGACACGTCACGTCGCGGTGGCCGACGACACTGGTCTTTTCGTCGACGCTCTGGGCGGGCGACCCGGAGTCTTTAGTGCGCGCTACGCGGGAGAATCCGCCACTTACGCTCAGAACGTCGACAGGTTGCTCGCCGAGATGGCGACACACCAGGATCGCCGCGCCCACTTTCGCACCGTGATCGCTCTCGTGTCGCCCGAGGGTGACGAGCTCGTGGTAGAAGGTGTCCTCTACGGTGAGATCACGCGCGAGCCGCGTGGGGCGAACGGCTTCGGCTACGACCCCGTGTTCGCCCCGGACGACGCGTCCGGTCGCACACTCGCCGAGCTCTCGGCGAGCGAGAAGAACGACCTCTCGCACCGCGCCCGCGCCCTGAGAACCCTGGCTGAGACGCTCGCCGAAGAGCCGCGCCGCTTCCAGTAAGTACCCGTAGGCTGGCCCCGTGACGACGATGGACCTGCCGATGTTCCCCCTGGGCATGGTCGTCTTCCCCCATCAGGTCGTAGGCCTATGCGTCTTCGAAGAGCGCTACCAGGCGATGCTGAACGACCTGGTCGATGGCCTGTTCGGCACGTGTCTCATTTCACGCGGATCCGAGATCGGCGGGGGAGAAGAACGTACGTCAGTGGGCACCGTCGTGCAGATCCTCGATTCTCGACAGGTCGCCAACGGTCAGACGCTTCTCATGGTTGAGGGCACAAGCTGCGTCGAGGTCTCGCGGTGGTTGGACGACGCGCCCTATCCGCGCGCTACGGTGCGTCCGCGTGCCGACGATGGTGAAGTCGACCTGTCGTTGCTCTCTTACGCCGAGTCGGCGGTCCGCTCGTTGCGCGCTCTCCAGAGCGAGGTTCACACCGATGTGTGCCTGCGACGCGATTGCGAGATGGACGCCGATCCGCTCGTGCGAAGTTGGCAACTCTGTTCCCTCACGCCGATGTCCGTACTCGACCAGTTCGCGATGATGAATATCGCCAACGTGAACGACCGACTGCGGATGCTTGCCGAGGTCTGCTGCGAGCGCTACGGCGACTACCAGCGCCTGCTGGCACTCGACGCGCCGACGCGGTTTGTTCCCTAACGGATCTCGACGAGGTCCACGACGAAGATCAGCGTCTCGCCGGGGGCGATGACGCCGCCCGCGCCACGATCTCCATATCCCAGGCGTGCCGGGATGACAAGGCGTCGGCGTCCGCCAACGCGCATGCCGGCGACTCCCTGGTCCCAGCCGGCGATGACGTAGCCGGCCCCGAGGGGGAAGCTGAACGTGTCGCCGCGGTTCCAGGAGGCGTCGAACTCTTCGCCGGTTGACGCGGCGACGCCGACGTAGTGCACGACGACGGTGGCGCCAGATTCGGCCAACGCGCCTTCGCCGACGACAATGTCCTCGATGAGCAGGTCGCTCGGCGCGGGACCGATGTGGGGTTCGACGAGTGGCTTGTCCGTCACGGGTGCTCCTTACCTACGGCGTGATCCAGAACTCGCCCCGGCGCCCACTACGCGTACGTTGCGGGCTTCGCGACCCTTGGGGCCGCTGGCCTCTTCGAAGGTGATGCGCTGGCCCTGGCTGAGGGAGCGGAATCCGTCACCGACGATGTTGGAAAAGTGGATGAACAGGTCATCGCCACGCTCGTCGGTGGCAAAGCCGAATCCCTTGGAGTCGTTGAAGAAGCTCACCGTAGCCTGACCGGCGCCCGAGCGCGGCACGGAGGCTGCGCTGCGCTCGCGCGGCGCCTCCCGGCGAGCCGGGCGTTCGGCGGCGGCGCGGTCGTGTCGTGGCGCGCGGGCACTGCGCTCGCGTGGGGCGTCATTGCGACGTTCGCGTCCGGCGTCGGAGTCGCGCGGCACGAAGGTGCGCGAGCCGTTAGAACGCGGCCCACTGTCACGTGCGCTGCGTGTCTCGCGGGCCGGCTTGGGGCTGGTGCCGTCGAGACGCTGGGTGGCTTCGGCGTCGTCGACTGCGCCGAGGCGCATCGCGGGCGCGTCAGCCGGACCCTCGAGGGACATGGGGAGGCCCAGGGTGCGCTGGAGACGCTTGACCTGGCTGGCGACGTCCTCGCCGACAAGTGAGATCACGACGCCCGTGGCACCCGCGCGGCCAGTGCGGCCCGAGCGGTGCAGGTAGTCGGTGGTCTGGGTCGGCGGGTCATAGTGAACGACAACCGGGAGGGCTTCGATGTGGATACCGCGTGCGGCGACGTCAGTCGCTACGAGGACCTGGACCTCACCGTTCTTCATGGCGCGTAGCGCACGCTCGCGCTGGGCCTGGGAACGGTCGCCGTGCAGGGCGGCTGCGGAGATGCCGCGCTCGCCGAGCTGTCGGGCCAGGCGGTCGGCGCCGTGCTTCGTGCGAGTGAAGACAATCGCGCGCTCGTACTGGTTGACGATCTCCGCAGCGAACTGGGGACGCTGGTCGCGCGGTACGCGCCAGAAGTAGTGGTCGACGTCGCTCGGGGCCTCGTCGCCCACCACGTCGTGGATCGCGGCATCGCGGGTGAACTCGCGCACCAGTGAGGACACGTCTGGGCCCATGGTCGCCGAGAAAAGCATGACGTGGCGCTCGTGAGCGGTCTGGCCCACGATGCGTCGTACCGCGGGCAGGAAGCCCATGTCGGCCATGCGGTCGGCCTCATCGACGACGACGGTGGTGACAGCCGACAGGTCGAGGGCTCGCTGCTCGAGCAGGTCCTCGAGGCGGCCGGGGCAGGCGACCACGAGGTCGACGCCGGCGTTAAGGGCCTTGCGCGTGGTGTTGTAGGACGTGCCGCCGTAGATCGAGATGATTCGACGTCCACGGTCCTCGCTCAGACCCGAGATCTCCTTTTGCACCTGGGCGGCGAGTTCACGCGTCGGCACGAGGATGAGGGCGAGGGGCTGGCGAGGACGAGCCTTTCCTAGTCGCGCCATGAGGGGCAGGCCGAAGGCGAGGGTTTTGCCCGAGCCGGTGGCGGCCTTGCCGACGACGTCGCGCCCGGCGAGGGCGTCGGGCAACGTGGCCTCTTGGATGGGGAAGGCGTCGCTGATGCCGCGGGCCTTCAGGCGCGCGACGAGGTGGGACGGGACGCCGAGATCGGCGAATGATACGGACACTGTGACTCCTATGAGTTGGTGAAACCAACTCGAAATGTCACGGTCGAATCGGTCTCCACCGCGGAATGCGGCGAATCGGTCAAACCACTCTAGCAGACTCGCCACGAGAGTGGTGCGGGCGGCGGGACTCGAACCCACACTCCGAAGAACTGGTACCTAAAACCAGCGCGTCTGCCAATTCCGCCACGCCCGCGAGATCACCACTCTAGACATCGTCGGGGGCGCGCGCGGGGCCCGGCACTAGATTGATCGCATGGCAAACAGTGACACCTTCGGTGCAAATGACCTCAACCAGCGGCTCCTACGCGAGCGCATCGTCTTCCTCGGTTCCCAGGTCGACCAGAACGCGGCCAACCGCATTTGCGCTGAATTGCTGCTCCTCGAGGCCGAAGACTCGGACCGTGACATCAGCCTCTACATCAACTCCCCGGGAGGATCGGTGACCGACGGCCTGGCGATCTACGACACCATGCAGTACGTCAAGTGCGACATTCGCACGATCTGCGTGGGCATGGCGGCCTCGATGGGCCAGTTCCTGCTGTGCGCCGGCGCGCCGGGCAAGCGTTTCTCCCTGCCCCACAGCCGCATCCTGATGCACCAGCCCTCGGCCGGCGGCATGCAGGGCCAGGCGTCGGATATCGCGATCCAGGCCGAGCAGATCGTCTACATGAAGAAGATGCTCGCCGAGCGCATCTCCTTTCACACCGGCCAGCCGCTCGAGCGCATCGAGGCCGACTCGGACCGCGACCGCTGGTTCACGGCCCAAGAGGCGCTCGAGTACGGCTTCATCGACGCGGTCATCGATCGGTCGGCCATTCGCCAAGGGGCCTAGTGTCTGAGCCGTCAACCGGAGTCGAGCGCCGTCACCTCGACGACGCGCCGGTTCGCGTGGTCAGTGCGCGCGACCCGCTGCGCGTTCGACTGACCAACCTGCTGGCGCGTCGAGAACTGCTCACTGGACTCATCTTCTCTGACATCCGGATCAAGTACAAGGGCTCGGCCCTCGGGTTGGTCTGGTCGATGCTGTCGCCGGCGCTGACTCTCGCCACCTACTTCCTGGTGTTCTCGGTGTTCCTGAAGAACGGCATCCCGAACTTCGTCGTGTACCTGTTCTCGGGCCTGATCGTGTGGAACATGTTCCAGTCCGCGGTCAGCTCCTCGACAGGGGTCATCGTGGATCGCGCGGGGCTGGTGAAGAAGGTCTCCTTTCCGCGTGAGATCCTGGCGCTCTCCAACGTTGGGGCCTCGGTCATCTACTTCGGCATCCAGCTCGGCGTGCTCGCGGCGTTCCTCGCCGTGGTCGGCCACGCCCCGGCCTGGGGCTTCTTGTGGATCCTGCCGATCTCGTTCCTCGCGCTCTACCTGCTCACGGCGTCGATTTCCATCGTGATGTCCGCGGTCACGGTCTACCTGCGCGACGTGCGCCACCTGATGGAGGTCGTGCTGCAACTGTGGTTCTGGGTCTCGCCGGTGGTCTACTCCTACGAGAACTCCATCGCGGCCACCCTGCACAGCCATGGTCTGGCGAACTTCTACTTCCTCAACCCGGTGACCCTGATCATCCTCACCTTCCAGCGAATCTTCTACGTCGCCACTACCGTCAAGTCCACGACCACCGGCGCGACGCTTCACATCCTTCCCACCTGGCCGATGTCGACGTACTTTTACCTCAATCTCGGGCTGCTCGCGATCATGGCCTTGGTCTTTCTCGTGTCGGTGACGATCTTCGGCCGCCTCGAGGGGAACTTCGAGTCGGAGCTCTGATGGTCAACGTCATCGAGGTCGAGGACGTCTCGAAGCAGTTCAAGATCCACCACGAGCGCCACCAGTCGCTGAAGGAGAAGATCTTGCACCCGCGCTCGGGTTCGACCGAGGTCTTTCGTGCCCTCTCGCACATCAACTTCACGGTGTCTGACGGTGAGACCGTGGGGATCCTCGGTCGCAACGGCTCGGGCCAGTCGACAGTGCTC
>JAJZSM010000107.1 GCA_021849765.1 Actinomycetes bacterium
CACGCGGTCATCAAGGTGATCGGTGTGGGAGGTGGGGGCGTCAACGCGGTGAATCGCATGGTGGCAGCGGGTCTGCGCAACATCGAGTTCATCGCCGCGAACACCGACGCACAGGCGCTCTTGCTCAGCGAGGCCGACCTCAAGATCGACATCGGACGCCAGTTGACCAGGGGCTTGGGTGCGGGTAGCGACCCCGAGATTGGTCGCCAGGCGGCCGAGGAGCACCGCTCGGAGATTGAGGAGGCGTTGAAGGACACCGACATGGTGTTCATCACCGTCGGCGAGGGTGGAGGCACTGGAACCGGCGCCGCGCCCGTGGTCTCAGACATCGCGCGTTCGTTGGGGATCCTGACGATCGGCGTCGTGACGAGGCCGTTCTCCTTCGAGGGCAAACGCCGCGCGACCCAGGCCGAGAAGGGGATCGAGGCCCTGCGCGGCAAAGTTGATACACTGATTGTGATCCCGAATGACCGGTTGCTCTCGGTCACGGCGGCCGACACTTCGATGCTCGACGCGTTCAAGATTGCCGACGACGTGCTGTTGTCGGCCGTTCGCGGCGTCACCGACCTGATCACGGTGCCCGGGCTGATCAACACGGACTTTGCGGACGTGAACGCCATCATGCGCAACGCCGGCAGCGCCATCATGGGCGTCGGCCAGTCCACCGGGGAAGGCCGAGCCGTGAACGCGGCTCGCGCGGCGATCACGTCGCCACTCCTGGAGGCTTCGATCGACGGTGCGCGCGGTATCCTCATGAACATCGTCGGTGGCTCCAACGTGACCTTGACCGAGGTCACCGACGCCGCCAACATCATCCACTCGGTAGCCCACCCTGACGCCAACATCATCTTCGGCAGCGTCATCGACGACTCGATCGGCGACGCCGTGCGTGTCACGGTCATCGCCGCCGGTTTCGACCACCAGACTCCCGCCAAGGCGGTGCCGACGACCACCAGTCAGCCCGTCATGACCGAGGGGCCGCGTACCGACATCTTCAGTTCCGCGAACGACGACTTCTTCGACGTTGGCGGCGATGACGACCTTCCCAGCTTCCTCCGCTGACACCCGCCTGTTCGAGCGGGTTAGCGAGAACGTCCGGCTCGCCAGACGCCGCATCACGGACTCGTCGCCCACGCCCGAACAAGTGCGCATCGTCGCGGTGACCAAGACGTTCGGCCCGCAGGCCGTGCGAGCCGCGGTGGCGGCGGGGATCGAGACGGTGGGTGAGAACTACCTTGTCGAACTCGAGGCCAAACGTCGGACCCTCAGCGACCTCGACGTGCGCTGGCACTTCCTCGGGGCGCTGCAGTCCAACAAGATCGCCCGCGCGACGCGAGCCGCGGACGTGCTGTGCGGGGTCTCCAGGGCCAAGGAGGTCGTGCGGATCGCTTCGGTGGCCCCGGGCTCGACGATCTACGTGGAGGTCGACGTGAGCGACATCGCGACGCGAACGGGGGCCTCGGTGCCCGTAGCGACCGAGCTCGTCCTCGAGGCTCGTCGACTCGGGCTCGACGTACGAGGTCTGATGACTGTCGCACCGCCCACGGTCGAGGGGGCACGCCGCGCCTTTGGGACCGTTCGTGAACTCGCTGATCAACTGGATGTCGTGGAGCGATCGATGGGCATGAGCGACGATCTCGAGCTCGCCTGCGAGTACGGTTCGACTGAGGTTCGCCTCGGGCGGGCCCTTTTCGGCTCGCGGGTGGCTACGTGACGTGGTGGCCTAACATGGTTTCGGGCGGTAGCCGCAAGGGGAGCAGATGAAAGATAAATTCCGAAAGGCGTTGGGGTTTCTCGGGCTTATTGAGGACGAGTACGGTGACTACGCGTCGAGTGTCCCCGCGCGCCCTTTCACGGACGAGAGCGCCTACGAGGAGCCCGCGGACTGGCGGCCGGGCCAGCCCGGCGCGGGTCGGCCGTACCCGCCGTCAGCCGCCCCGGTGCCCCCGAGGACCCAACAGGCCGCTCGACGGCCGTCGTCAATCTCGGTGCTCGACAACGCGGGTGAGCCGCCACGTGTGCGCCCGATGCCGAGCCCGCGTCCCCGCCCACCGGCGACGCTCGCCAACGAGTACGAGCCGGCGATCCTGTTCCCCCAGTCCTACAACGAGTCACGGCGGATCACCGACCTCCTGCGTAGTTCGCGGGTGGTGGTGCTCAACGTGACGGGGCTGGAGCCGAGTGTGGCGAGACGGCTCGTCGACTTCGCGTCGGGCACCGCGTACGCACTGAGTGCGAAGATCGAGCCGCTGGACCAGGGCGTCTACCTGGTCTGCCCGCAAGGCTCGCATGTCAGCACCGACGCCCGGGCATCGCTGCGCGCCTCGGGGTACCGTTCGTTTGACGCCCTATGAGGCTGATCCACCTCCTGCTGTCGCTCTACATCTGGGTCTTCATCGTGGCCGCGCTGCTCAGCTGGTTCCCCTCGTCGAGCACGGGCGGGGTGGCGTCGTTGCGGCGCGCGCTCATGATCGTGACCGAGCCGGTCCTTCGGCCGTTGCGGCAGATCCTGCCGCGTCCGCAGTTCGGTGGCGTGGGGATCGACTTCTCAGTGCTGGTCGCGATCATCGCGTTGGAGATCATTAACGCCGTGATCTAGTGGTCGGCGTCGCGACTCGTTTCTTGAGGGGCACGAGCCACGTTGCGTCGGTGGTCGCGCGGTATGGTTGCTGGTATGGACAGCACCGATAACGCCCGATCCGCCCTGGATTCCATCGATACCGTCGCCTTTAAGGTCGGTCTCAAGGGCTATAACGTCGACGAAGTCGATGAGTTTCTCGAGCGTTTGTCAGGTGAAGCGCGTCAGCTGAAAGACCAGTTACAGCAACAGCGCCAGCAGTTGCGACAGGCGGCCGAGCGGATTAACCAGCTCGAGGCCGCGCGGGCGAGCGCCGGTCCGGCGCCCGCACCGGCACCCCACGCGCCGCAGCGCCCGGCGCCGAGCGCTGCGGGTACGGGGGCCGAGCAGGTCACGTCAATGATCGCCATGGCCCAACAGTTCATTGACCACGCGCAGCGCGAGGCCGAGGAGAAGTCACGCGAGCTCACCGTGGCGGCTCAGGAACGGGCACGTCAGATCGTGACCGAGGCCCGCAGCCGGGCCGAGGACGAGGTCAACCGCCTCAACGGGCTCAAACAGCGACTCAGCGAGGATGTTGAGACGCTCACCCGGCAGTTGGACATCGAGCGAACACGCTTGAGCGGTGCGTTGAACGAGTTCTCTCGCTGGATTGAGTCGACGCTGCACGTGGGCGGCCGGCCCGCGGCCCCGGCACAAGACCAGGCGTCGTCCTCGGCCCCGATTCCCGCACCAGCCCCGGCTCCCGCACCAGCCCCGGCACCGGCGTCGACCACGCTTCCCGTCACGGACTTCGACTCGACCGCCCAGCAGACGGTGGTGACCCAGGCGATGCACTTCGAGACGCCAAATCCTGACGATCGCGCGTAAACGGGGCTGTGACTGCTAGGGTCGGCCAGCACGAATCAACGGCCCTAAGGAGTACCCGATGACCGCCAGCCCTGCCAGTTCGAAGAAGGCCGTGTCAAAGGCGGCCAAGAAGCCGACCGTCGCGAAGAAGACTGCGGCTGCCTCGAGTAACGCCACGGCGAAGAAGACGACGCTGAAAGCGGCGCCCGCCAAGACCTCGACACCCGTAAAGAGGTCCGCGGCGCCAGGAAAGACATCGGCCGTCGCCAAGGCTGCTGGCGCTGGCTCGGGCGCCGCCAAGGCCAAGGCCGCGGCCGCCGCCAAGGCCCAGCGCGAGCGCGAGGCCAAGGCCGCTGCCGCGAAGAAGGCTGCTGCCGCCAAGGCCAGGGCCGTCGCGGCCGCCAAGGCCCAGCGCGAGCGCGAGGCCAAGGCCGCCGCGAAGGAGCGCGAGGCCAAGGCCAAGGCCGCCGCGAAGGAGCGCGAGGCCAAGGCCAAGGCCGCCGCGAAGGAGCGCGAGCTCCAGCGCAAGGCTCGTGAACGCGCAGCTGTTGAGGCGAAGAAGCTGCGCGAGATCGAGGCGAAGAAGAGGGCGCTCGAGGCCGAACGCCAGCGCAAACAGCGCGAGATCGAGCGTCGGAACCAGGAGGAGCTGAAGCGTCAGGAGCGCCGTGAGCTCGAAGAACGTAAACGCCAAGAGGCGCTGGAGCGCAAGATGCACTCCAAGCCCTACGAGCAGGACCCCGCCTTCCTCGCCGAGCTGCGCGAACTGCTGCTCGAGACCCAGTCGGTCACCGCAGAGCAGATCACGGTCCTTGAGAGCACAGTGAATGACCTCCTCGAGGGCCGTGAGCGTCCGGAGTACGACGAGGAAGACGGCTCCAGCGCCGGTTCGGACTACGACCGTGATCAGTTGAAGATGCAGTTGGACAACGAACGCCTGAAGATCGAACTGATCGACGTCGCGCTGACTCGGGTCGACGACGGGAGCTACGGGCGCTGTGACAGTTGTTACGAGCCGATCGCGAAGGATCGGCTCCGGGCACAGGTGCCCGTGTTCACCTGTGTGACGTGCCGCGCCAACGGCTGAGGATTGCACCCAACCGCACGGTGCTGGTCACGGCTCTCGGGGTGCTCGTCGTGGACGCGGCGAGCAAGGCCTGGGCGCGGCGAACGCTCACGCGACCGGTCCACGTGCTCGGGCCCCTCTGGCTGCGCCTGCAGTACAACACGGGCATCTCGTTCTCGCTCAATCGTTCGGGCCCGCTTGTCACGACGGTGGTCACGACGGTGGTCGCACTCGCGCTCTTGGTCGCGGCGGTGCGGGCTCGCAACGGCGCCCCAGCGGTGGGGTTCGGCCTCATGCTCGGTGGGGGGGTCGCCAACGTGGTGGACCGGCTCATGGCCACACCCCACCAGGTGACCGACTTCATAGCGGTCGGCTCCTTTCCAGTGTTCAACGCGGCCGATGTGGCGGTCACCTGTGGTTTCGTGGTGTTGATCGTGGTGGCGATGCGAGGCGATACGTTGATGAGACGATGAGTGACACCGACGAGTTCGAAGACGGTCGGCTCGACGTGGTGGTGCCTGACGGTCTCGACGGTGTGCGCTGTGACCGTGCGCTGGCGATGCTGACGGGTCGACCCAGGGCGCTCATCGCGAAGGTGGTCGCCGCCGGCGCGGTCACTGTGGACGGCGCGGCACTCAAGAAGGCGTCGACGCCCTTGGTCTCGGGCCAACGGCTCGTGGCCACGATGCCCGATGTCGATGACGGTTGGGTCGAACCCGACGGAACCGTGCCGGTGGACGTGGTGGCCGAGACGTCCGACTTCATCGTGGTGAACAAGGCACCGGGACAGGTAGTCCACCCGGGTGCCGGCCAGCGGTCGGGCACACTCGTCGCCGGACTCCTCGCTCGCTACCCCGAACTAGACGAACTTCGCCAGCGTGGGCTCGGCGACCCATCTCGCCCCGGCGTCGTGCACCGTCTCGACAAGGGGACGTCGGGGCTGCTCGTCGTCGCCCGGTCGCCCCTGGGCTACGAGCGCCTCCACGAGCAACTGGCCGAGCGTGCGATCGAGCGGATCTACCTCGGACTGGTCGAAGGGCACGTGGCCGAGTCGCGCGGCGTCGTCGACGCCCCGATCGGTCGCTCGACGAGGACCCCGACGATGATGGCTGT
>JAJZSM010000108.1 GCA_021849765.1 Actinomycetes bacterium
GTTCGTTCACCGATCCGAGCACGTCGCCGCGACGGCGTCACCGAGTCGAGCGAGGCCGTCGTGCAGCTGGGCCTCGTCGATGGTCAGCGGGACGAGCAGTTTGACGGTCGTGTCTCCGGCGCCGCAAGTCTCGACGATCAGCTGACGTTCGAAGGCCGCCGCGGCGATGTCTGCGGCGAGGCGCGTGTCGCCAACGTCGAGACCGCACAGCAGTCCGCTACCTCGAACCGTGAAGCGATTCTCGCCGACGCCGAGCGCCATCGCCTCGAGGGCGTTGCGCACAGTGCGGCCGTTGAGCTCGGTCTGCTTCTCCAACGTCGAGTCGGCCCAGTAGGTCTCGAGCATCCGCGTCGAGGTCGCAAAGGCGAGGTTGTTGCCGCGGAACGTGCCGGAGAACTCACCGGCCCCCCAGGTGTCGAGGCCTCGTCGGATGAGGTTGAGTGCCATCGGCAGGCCGAGGCCACTGATCGACTTCGAGACGCACACGATGTCGGGGTCGAGCCCCGAGCCCTCGAAGGAGAAGAACGGGCCGGTGCGGCCCACGCCCGCCTGGACCTCGTCGGCGATGACGATGACGCCCGCCTCGTCACAGAGTGTTCGGATGGCTCGCAGGTACAGCGGGTCGAACGCGCGCGCGCCGCCCTCGCCCTGGGTCGGCTCGACGATCACCGCGCCGATCGGCTCGCCGTCGACGGGCGTGTGAAGGGTGCGCTCGAGCAGCTCGATATCCGCGTCGGTCACGTGCTCGACGAAGGGGAGCGCGACGAAGTCCTTCAGGTGGGCGCTCACTGCTCGTCCGGCCATCGAGGCGGAGATCGAGGAGGCCCGATAGGTCATGCCGTGGTAACTGCCCGCAAAGCCGAGCACCGCCCGTCGCCCGGAAATCTTCTGAGCGAGTTGGAGCGCCGCCTCGACGGCGGTGGCGCCCGTCGGGCCAACGGTCTGGATGACCATATCCAGCTGGCGCGGGGCGAGGACGTAACGCTGCATGGCCTCGAGGAACTGGCGCTTCTCAACCGTGAAGGTGTCCAGACTGTGCGTGAGTCGACCGGCGCGCAGGTGTTCGATGGCGACGTCGACGAGCGCGGCGTTATTGTGCCCGTACGAGAGGGCCCCGGCCCCGGCGAAGAAGTCCAGGTACTGCGTGCCGTCTTCGGCGGTGATGACCGCACCGTGGGCAGTGGCAAAGACGGCTGGCCACCGACGGCAGTAGTACCGCACGTTGGATTCGAGCGCTTCGAACAGATCCATGTCTGATTCCTCTTGGTCGGGGAGCCTTCGATGTGGTCGTGCAGCTCGAAATTTGTGAGGACTCGAGTGTAGTCACCGAGTCCGAAGAAGAGTCGTCGATGGTAGCACCCGTCACGTATCCGCCGTCTCTAGCCCGCCCGCGGCAAACCGCGGGCGGGCTACGACCGGACTACGGCAGGCGGAAGCCGATGCGTACGACCTTCGAGTCGCCCTTGTGCACGTTGGCGACGCTGATAGTGCACGCGCGCAGGTTCGCGCGTGTCGTGCCACAGAAACGGCTACCGATCTTGCCGGTGACGACGCGGAACTTCGTAGCGGGCAACACGCCGTTCGCACGGATGGTAACGGCCTTCAGTGTGCGAAGGTCACAGCCAGCCGCGCCGGAGGCGCCAGCGAGGCACTCGACGATGTAGACGTGATCGCGCGGGATGAACCCGTGCCCGAAGACCGTGACGACCTGCCCGTTGTGCAATTTGAACGTGGGACGGACGAAGAGGGTGCGCACAACTCGGGCCTTGGCGACCGCGAACTGGATTGGCGCGGCACCGGCGTCGGTGCCCGCAGCCGTGGCGACGGTGATCACGCAGGCACGCGCGTTGGCGGCCTTCGTGCCGCAGGCGCCCGATCCGATGGTTCCCGCGGTGACCGTGAACGTCGTCGACGGGAGAGTACCGTCACTGTTGGCCGTGATCGGTGTCGCCCCGGCGGTGTTGCAGCCCGCGGCCGAGGTCGCCGTCGCCAGGCATTCCACGGCGAAGAGCGAGTCACCCGCGGTGAATCCCGATCCCGTGATAGTGACCTTCTCACCGTTCTTCAACCCGGTCGAGGGTGAGACACTTAGCGTCGGGCTCGCCAGGGCGGCGAAGGTGATCGAAGCGTGCGCAGCGTCACCCCCCGTCGGGTTGGACACTGAGATCACGCACCCGGCGAGGTCACTCGCCGTCGTGCCGCAGGTGCCCGATCCGATGGTTCCCGTGGACACCGTGAACGTTGTCGAGGGAAGCGTGCCGTCGGCGTTCACGGTGACCGGTGTCGCCCCGGCGGTGTTGCAGCCCGCGGCCGAGGTCGCCGTCGCCAGGCATTCCACGGCGAAGAGCGAGTCACCCGCGGTGAATCCCGATCCCGTGATGGTGACCTTGTCACCGTTCTTCAACCCGGTCGATGGCGTTACCGTGATCGCCGGACCAGTGGTCGCGGCGGCGAAGGTGATCGGCGCGTCGGCGACCAGAGTCCCGGCGAGGGTGCCAATGGCGATCGCGCAGTTCAAATCGGTGGCGGACGTCCCACAGGTCCCGTTGCCAATCGGACCGGTCTGCACGTAGAAGTTCACCGAGACCGTGCCGGTGGAACTCACGTTGATGGGGGTGATTGCGTTCAGGTCACACCCGGTGGTCGTGGTGGCCGTCCCGATGCACTCGACAGCGGCGAGCGCCGCGTTTGGTGCGAAGCCCGAACCGGCGATGGTGACCTCCTGGTTGGCAGTAAGCCCCGTGTTGGGGGTGACGGTCATTGTCGGCGTTGCTGACGCACTGGCGCCCGATGAACCCAACAGACCGAGACTCCCCGCGGACAAAACCAGACCAATGACACTTACGAACAATCGTTTCATAGTGGAATCCTCCCTCATCGGGAGTGTAACGCTCACCCAACGTCGTGGCACCTCGCCCAGTCTTGACGCGAGATGGCCATTGTCACGGCCCGCGTCGAATCCCGGTCTGTGCCGACCGGTTATCCGTGGCTGGACGGTCTCACCGGGTCCCGGGCGTGGTTACGCTTCGGCGGTCGGCAGGCCGGCGGGACCCTCGGTCGCCTCCACAGCGGCCTCGGATCCCTCAGCCTTCTCGAGGGGGTGCCTGTGGAAGTAGAGGACGGCACTGAGCGAGAGAATGGCGAAGACCACGAAGGCCACGAGGATCGGCACCAGACCGACGTGGTGCTGCTCGCCGCTGCTGCCGCTACCCGGTGCCAAGAGCACCGCGACGAAACCGATCAGACCGACGCCGCTCAGTGCGAGCCAGATCGTCTCGTTCCATTTCGCCACGTGTCGTCCGGGCAGGAACGGTAGGGGGAACATCCCGAAGGCGAGACTTGCGAAACCCGCGAGAAAGGTTACGTTGAGCGCCGGGTCGGCGATGAGGAGCAACGGTGACGGTGACACGCTGGTCGCTGCGTGGAAGACGAGGGCCGTCAACAGGAATGCCGCCGTGCTCACCACGAGCACGCACGCTGACCCGAGCGCGTGCAGGCGACCCCGGTCCTTGTCGTCGAGCTCAGGTATGACGAGGAACGTGGCGATGAGGCCGTAGCAGTAGCCCGGCGACAGTCCGATGGCGCGCGACGCGCCGACGCAGACGACGGCGATCGCCAGTCCCCCGAGGAGGACTTGGAGGCGGATCCGCTTGTGCTGGCGTAGTCCAGTGATCACCGTCGGGATCTGTCCGGTGACCGAGATGATGGCGATGCCGATGCACTGGCCGATGAAGAGCCAGAGCGTCGTACGGTTCCAGCCGAACGACGGGTCCAGGATTGAATTGACCAAACCGCCGAAGGCGGCGAAGGCGGCGAAGATCGCCGAACCACCCACGATTCGCCGTGCCGTGGACTGCGGTGTCGGCATCGACCGGTCGCGCATGAGCCGCGGGAAACGTCGGCGCAGCGGACGGCTGAAGCGCTCGCGATTCTCTTCATACGTGCGGTCGATCCACTCACTCGGGAACCCGGCACCGATGATCCGGCTCAGCAGCAACATCAAGATACCGAGTACCCCCGCGCTGGGCAGGCTACGTCCCATCTGTCCGAGCGAGGGCATCGCCACGCTGAACTCGGAGAGGTGGTTCAGGGTCGGCACAACCGTGAGATGGACGCTCACCAGTGCGGGCCCACTGGCGGTGCACGCCAGTGAGATCTGATGGCCGACGGCGGTCGCGTCGCCCGGTATCACCAAATGAGACACGTTGAGCAGTTGGCCGACCGGCGACGTCTGGGCGATCAGGTGGTCGCCGAAACGGATGTACACGGGCCGACATACGCCGAGGAAATTGGTGTCACGAAGCGAGATTGCCGCGCCGGGCGACCCCCTCGACGGTTGTACCTGCAGCAGGGCGGCGACGTAGAAGGACTTCACGGCGCGCGCCCGACCGTTGCCGTTGTTGCTGACAGTCTGACCGGTGTAGGTCGTCGCGAGGGAGGTGCCGCCCGCGCTGGTGACCGTGACGGTCGCCTGATAGGAACCGGCGTGTCGGTAAACGTGACTGACGATTGGTGTGCGAGTGACGGCGGAGGTGCCGTCACCGAAGTTCCACGTGTACCGGCTGATCTTGCCGTCGGATGATGTGGACGCCGAGGCGTTAAAGACGGTCTTCGCTCCCACCGGGGCGGGCGTGATCCGTAGTCGCGCCGTTGGCGCCTGGTCGGACACGACCGCGATACCAAAGGAGGCGGTGCCGACGTCGATCGGCGCTTCGACGCGCACCGGTGACGAAGTCAGGTTGACGGGCGTGACTGTGGTCCCGGCGTTGGCGGTGTAAGCCGTCGTACCTTGGGTGTTGATGGCGATGCCGTCGGGCTGGCTTAGCGATCCCGTGGCCACGGAACGACCGAGGGTCGGTGGGTTCGTCCGCAGCACGATGGGCGTGATCGTGTTGTCGGCGTTAGCGCTGTAGGCGGTCTCGCCATTGGGGGTGATCGCGATCCCGAGGGGTTGAGCGCCGATTGCGATCGGTGCTTCTGCATTGGCGGGGTGGGTTCGCAGGTTGATTGGGGTCACCTGGTTCCCGTTCGCGACGTAGACGGTGTAGGAGTCTGGACTGATCGCGATCGCCTGGGGACGGCCGCCGACCTGGATGGTCGAGACGGTGCGCGTGGCGGTCGCGATCAGGCTGACCGTGTTCGCCTCGGAGTTGGATACGCAGACGTAGTTGCCGTCGGGGCTCACCGCGATGCTCCACGGTCCGGCGCCCACCGCGATGGGTCGCTCGGCGGTGGCCGGTGTCGTTGCGAGGTTGATGGGCGTGACGGTGTTCGAGTTGAAGTTGGTGACGTAGGCGACGTGGCCGTTGGGTGCGATGGCTATTGCGGCGGGGCCGCTGCCGACGCGGATAGGGCTGTCGACGGTGGCGGGTTTGGTCGTGAGGTCGATTGGACTCACCGTGTTGCCGAGTGAATTCGTGACGTAGGCGAAGGAGCCGTTCGGCGTGATCGCGATACCCAGGGGTCCGTTGAAGGGGTGCGACGTGCTCTTGATCACACTCACCGCGTGGGTCGTGGCATCGATCGCGCTGACCGCGTTGTTATTGAGGTTCGTGACGAGGATGGTCCCCGCGCTCAAAGCGGTGGCGGCCGCCGAGGTCGTGCC
>JAJZSM010000109.1 GCA_021849765.1 Actinomycetes bacterium
GGCTACGAGGCCGCGTGGCGAAAACTCGTCGAGAACAACCCCCTACCGGCCATCATGGGACGCGTCTGCTTCCACCCCTGTGAGAGCGCGTGCAACCGGGTCCAGGTCGACGAGGCGGTCGGCATCAACGCCGTCGAGCGGTTCCTCGGCGACACGGCCATCGAGCACGGCTGGTCACTGCCCGCCGCGGGTCCCGACACCGGCAAGCGCGTACTCGTCGTGGGGGCCGGTCCGGCCGGGCTCAGCGCCGCCTATCACCTGCGCCTGATCGGGCACCAGGTGCGCCTCGTCGACTCCTCGCCCAAGCTCGGTGGGATGCTCCGCTACGGCATCCCGGCCTACCGACTCCCCCGCGCGATCCTCGACGCCGAGATCGCGCGCATCATCGACATGGGCGTCGAGGTAGTGGTCAACCACACGGTCCACGACATCGACGCCGAACGCCGCGAGGGCGGGTTCGACGCTGTGTTCCTCGCCGTCGGCGCCCAGCTCGGCAAGCGGGTGAACATCCCGGCCGGTGACTCCTCCAAGGTGATCGACGCCGTGTCCTTCCTCCACCAGGTCGCCGACGAGGATCCACCCATGCTCGGACGCCGAGTCGTCGTCTACGGCGGCGGCGACACCGCGCTCGACGCCGCGCGCACCGCCCGTCGACTCGGCGCGACCGACGCGGTGATCGTCTACCGACGCAATCGCGACAAGATGCCCGCCCACGCCGAAGAGGTGGAGCAAGCCCTCGGTGAGGGCGTCACCGTGCGCTGGCTCTCCACCGTCGAACGCTTCGAACACGAGCGGCTCGTCTTGGAGAAGATGCGCCTCAACGCCGACGGCTTCCCCGAGCCGACCGGTGAGTACGAGGAACTCGACGCGGACTCCCTCGTGCTCGCCCTCGGGCAGGACACCGACCTGTCGTTGCTCGAGGGTAACGACAACGTCGAGGTGCGAGACGGCGTCGTCCAGGTGGCGACCACGATGATGACCAACGACGGTGGCGTCTTCGCCGGCGGCGACGCCGCGCCCTCTGACCGGACCGCCACGGTCGCGGTCGGCCACGGCAAGCGTGCGGCGCGCGGCATCGACGCGTGGCTGCGCAACGTGGATTTCGTCAGTGGTGACCGCCACGACCTCGCGACCGCCGACCACCTCAACACGTGGTACTACGCCGACGCACCCCGGACCGAGCGGCCCGAACTCGAGCGCATCCGCCGCCAGACCAACTTCGAAGAGGTCATCGGCGGACTCACCGAGGAGAACGCCCTGTTCGAGGCGCGTCGTTGCCTCTCGTGCGGCAACTGCTTCGAGTGCGACAACTGCTTCGGGGTCTGTCCCGACAACGCGGTGATCAAGCTCGGCGGCGAGGTGAAGTACCAGTTCAACTACGACTTCTGCAAGGGATGCGGGATCTGCGTGCGCGAGTGCCCCTGCGGAGCTATCGAGATGGTCCCGGAACTGATCTAGATGGATACGTCGCTCCCTCTCAACGAACTCACAGGAAGCGCTGTTCCAATTCACCGGTTTCGGTAGTAGTCATAGTGAGTGTGATGTGTCGCTCCTATTTCGGCGTGCTCGCGCGATAGCGGGGCTGCGTGAGTGAGTACATGCGCCTCGAACACGGTTCGTTGGCGACCCCGCGCGCAGTGCTCGACACTGAGTTCGACCCGCGAGTGATTGTGACCGTTGTCTACGGGGTCAATCAAACGCCCGTGGACTTCGAGTTCGCCGCTGTCAACACAGCGGCGGCACATGACTTGGGTTTTGAGGTGGAGCAGCTTATCGGACGTCGCTATCGCGACGTTGATCCGCATGCGACCGAGCACGCCCTTTGGGACCACTTAGTACGTGTCGCAGAGACCGGTGAGACGCTGGAGTTCGCCGCCTACCCCCACCAGGACTGGCGTAGTGGCGAGACCATCGCGCTCGATTTGCGCGCCGGTCGTATCGGCGACGTGCTGTCAATCTCCTGGCGAGACGTCACCGAGCGAACGCGGCTCCTCGAACGCTATCGTCTCGTCGCCGAGAACGCGTCGGACGTCGTATTCCAGACCGACCTCGACACACGGATCCGGTGGGCGTCTCCTTCGAGCCACGCGGTGCTGGGCTGGACGCCTCTCGAACTCGAAGGTGTCGACGCCGTTGACCTGCTCCACCCCGACGACACGCTGGATATCCCTCGCTGGTCCGACGAACTCGAGCGACTTCACGTGACGAGTTTCGAAGCGCGACTGCGGTGTCAGTCAGGCACGTTCTCGCACTTCGCCATCACCGTGCGCGAGGTCACGTCCGACGCCGGGGTGACCGAACTGATTGGCAGTATCCACAATATTGACCTCGAGGTGGCCGAGCGTCAGAGAGCCCGACTGCTCAGCGAGCGATACCAACTGATTGCCGAGAATTCGCTCGACGTCGTCGTGGTAGGCGAACCCAATGGGCGCATCGTATGGATCTTTGATACCGTGCGCCAACTCCTGGGTTGGCGCCCCGACGAGATGATTGGGCACAACACTGACGAATTCATTCACCCTGAAGACCTACCGACCGCCAATGCGAGCCGCAGTCAGATGCGTGAGGGATCTCGTATCGCAGTCGAGGTGCGAATGCGTCGAGCCGACGGTACCTACCGGTGGGTCGCGGTCTCAGGCCGCGACGTCCCCGACGAGTCAGGATTGAACATCACGAGGATTGTCTCGTGGCGTGACGCTGACGCCGAGATCGCCCAGCGAGTTGCCATGGCCGAGTCCGAGGCGCAATATCGACTGCTCGCCGAGAACGCGTCGGACGTCATCTGGCGCACCGACCTCGCCGGCAACATCGAGTGGGTCTCGCCGTCGGTGTCTCAAATGCTCGGCTGGCGGCCCGACGAGCTGATCGGTCGCGCGGTATCGGAGCTCTTGAACGAGGACGACAACGCCGTGCGCACGCAGGCTCGTATGGCTGTCGCCCGCGGCGCGGCGGTCGATGCGTTCGAGTGTCAGTATCGTACCGCGTCCGGGGGGCAACGCTGGATGCGCACCGAGTTGCATGGTTTGGTGGACGAATCAGGACAGTTCCGCGGTGTCGTCGCAAGTCTGCACGACATTGAAGCACTCGTCCAGCGCCGCCGGGCGTTCAACGCGTTGGCAATCGGTAACGCCATCTTGGTTCGTGCGGTGAGCGACCACGACCTCTTGAACCAGCTCTGTCAGAACCTCGTGGACGAGGGTGGCTACCTCTTCGCGTGGTATGGCCGCCCAGTACACGACGAGGACCAGTCGATCGCCGTCGTCGCCTCGTCGCGCGAGCACCAGGACTATCTCGACTCGATCGTGCTCTCGTGGGGCGACAACGAGTTCGGCCAGGGCCCCGCCGGTCGCTCGTTGCGCGTCGGCGAGACCTTCTTCGTAAACGACCTGAACAACTCGGCCAACTACGTACCATGGGCGAAACTGGCGACTGGCCGCAGGTTCCGGTCATCGATTGGCATTCCGGTATTCGTCGACGGCTTCCTCGACGGCGCTTTCAGCGTTTACGCGTCCGAGACCAACGCATTTGACGTCGCGACGATCACCACGCTCGAGGAGCTCGCGCTCCAGGTCGGGATCGGCTTGCAGCGCCTGCGCGAACAAGAGCGCCTCGCGCAGGCGCTACATGAGAGCAACCTGCTCAACACCGCGATTGGTCAGGCGGCCGAGACCGTGCTCGTCACCGACGCGACGGGTCGCATCCTCTACGCCAACCCCGCCACGACGGCGACCAGCGGGTACACGACCACGGAGCTGATCGGCTCGTCCCCGTCGATATTCGCGAGCGGCGTCCACAGACCGGACTTCTATCGCGAGCTCTGGAGCAGTCTCAATCGAGGCCAGTCGTGGCACGGTGTGATCACCAACCGCCGCAAGAGCGGCGAGCTCTACGACGAGGAGACGACGATATCACCGGTCTACGGCGACGCCAACGAGGTGATGGCCTACGTGGCGGTGAAGCGAGACCTGAGCGTCGAACGCCGACTCGAGGCCCACGTCAACCGCGGCAACCGCGACGCCCAAGACCTGGCGAACCTGATGCGTGAGGTGCGCCCCTCGGACTCACTCGAGACGACGGCGGCGGCATTCTGCCAGGCGCTGCTAGGTCTCAACTTCGTCGACGCGGCGGCGCTCTTTGTTCGACGGCGTGATGAGAACTTCGTCGTCGGCGGGTCCGCCGGTGTCTCGCTCACCGAGCTCGAACCTGGCCGCGACGTCGAAGTCTTGAACCCAGCGATGTTCCTCGCTCGCAGCATCGAAGGAGCGTGGTGGGTGGACCTCGCCGAGCCGGGAAGCTTCGTAAACGAACCCCTCGTTCGCGCCATCACATCCGCCGGAATCGAAACGGTGACGATCGCGCCGGTACGCTGGGACGGCGAGATCGTCGGGTTGCTCGCGACCGGTTCACGCGATCGTGCGAGCGTGCCCTTCACACCAACGCGCCTCCCGCTCTATGAGGAGTTGGGCTCGTTCGCGGGTGGGCTCGTCGGCTCCCAAGTCGAGACGGCGCGCTACCGCGACACGACGAAAGCGATGATCCACACCATCATCGAGGCAAAACTCTTCCACCCGGTCTTCCAACCCGTCGTTGCACTCAACAATGGTTCAGTCGTCGGTTACGAGGCGCTCACCCGCTTCAAGGACGGTCAGAGGCCTGACGAGCACTTCGCCATCGCCGCGTCGGTCGACATGGGAGTCGAGCTGGAGGTCGCCTGCGCGAGGGCCGCCGTCCACGACGCGACGCGGCTACCCAGCGACTCGTGGCTCAGCCTCAACTTCTCGCCCACGGTCGCCGCCGGCGAGCAGGCGCACGAGATCATCGTCGGCGCTAATCGCACCGTCGCCATCGAGATCACCGAACACGCTCGAATCGACAACTTCGACGAGATCCGCCGCGCTGTCGCCTCGGTATCGGGTTGCCAGCTCTTCGTCGACGACGCCGGTGCGGGCTACGCCGGACTGCACCACATCCTCGAACTACGCCCCGACGTTGTCAAGCTCGACATCTCACTGGTGCGCGACATCGACCACGACCCCGCGCGCCAGGCGCTCGTGTCGGGGATGCGCCACTTCGCAGACCTCACGGGCACCCGCCTGCTCGGCGAGGGGATCGAGACCGCCGCCGAGGCCGAGACCCTGCGTTCGCTCGGCGTGGACCTCGGACAGGGCTACTTCTTCGGTCGACCGGCGCGCGTCGAAGATCTCCGCTAAACGCGCCGCGCGAGCACCTCGACGCTCGGCACGAGAAAGAGGCCGTCGGGCTCGTCCGCCCAACGGCGAAAGGCGTCGGCGAAACGCGCGAGCTGCGCGCTTGACGCCACGCCGGTCTCGAGGGCTTGGGTCGCGAAGTCGCTCGAGGTCACGCGATCGGCCCATAGCCCACCCCACCAGGCGCGCTCGTCGGCCGTGGCGTATGTCCAGTTCGACGAGGTGACCGTGCGGTCGTCGAAACCGGCGCGGCGCACCCAGTGCGCCAGGTGGCGGCCGCCGTCGGCCTCGGCCCGGTTCACTCGAGTGAGTCGGTGGTAGACGTCGAGCCACTCGTCGAGCGCAGGGTCGGCCGGGAACCAGGTGAAGGCCCCGT
>JAJZSM010000110.1 GCA_021849765.1 Actinomycetes bacterium
GATCAGCGAGTGGCGGCACCCGTATTTGTTGTCGAACTTGGACTTGGTGACCGCGTCGTTCACATTGATGGCGCGAAAGAGCAGCGTACCGTCGCGCTCCATCTCGTAGAGACGGTGCACACCCGTTGTCGTCTCCTCGGACACGCCGATGATGCCGGCGGCCATCGGCTCGAAGATGCGTTCGCCGCTGGCGATGATGCGCCCGAGCACGCTCAAGATGACCTTGTACTCCTCACTGGTGGACTCGTCGGGAGCCGGCACGAAGCCCGCCCGCTCGAACTCGAGGCCCTTGTGCACGAACAGCGTCGCGTCTCCGCCGTCGTCGAGGATCATCGTGGGACCGGCGTGTCCCGGCCAGCGCAGCAGCTGCTCGGTGCACCACCAGTACTCCTCGAGAGTCTCACCCTTCCAGGCGAAGACCGGCACGCCGCGGGGGTCCTCGGGGGTGCCGTTCGGACCGACTACGACAGCCGCGGCCGCGTGGTCCTGGGTCGAGAAGATGTTGCAGCTCACCCAGCGCACGTCGGCGCCGAGGGCGACCAGTGTTTCAATGAGAACGGCCGTCTGGATCGTCATGTGCAGGGATCCCGCAATCCGCGCGCCTGCGAGGGGCTTGGACTCGCCGAACTCGGCTCGCATGGCCATCAGGCCGGGCATCTCGTGCTCGGCGAGGGTGATCTCGGCGCGCCCGAAGGCGGCGAGCGAGAGGTCGGCAACTTTGAAGTCGAAGGCGTCAGAGGTCATGATGCTCCTGTGGGTTGATCTGTGGCCGGCGCCGACCTCTGTCGTACACGCCTAGTCAGATCGTAGCGGCCCGTTGTAGGGCTAGACCCCAACGCGGAACTCGACGACGTCGCCGTCGCGCATGACGTACTCCTTACCCTCGATACGGGCTTTGCCGGCGGCGCGCACCGCGGCGACCGAGCCACCCTCGACGAGGTCGGCGAAGGAGATGACCTCGGCCTTGATGAAGTGCTTCTGAAAGTCGGTGTGGATGACTCCGGCGGCTTCTGGAGCCGTCGCCCCTTGGGGGATCGTCCAGGCCCGCGTCTCCTTGGGACCGGCGGTGAGAAAGGTCTGCAGTCCCAGAGCGCTAAAGCCGACCCGCGAGAGCGCGGCCAGTCCCGACTCGTGCTGGCCGTAGGACTCGAGCAGTTCGAGCGTCTCGTCGGGATCGAGACCGGCGAGCTCGGCCTCGATCTTCGCGCAGAGCACGACGCACGGCGCGGGGGCGACCGAGTCGACGAGCTCCTGGCGGCGCGTCTCGTCCGAGAGCGTCACCTCGTCGACGTTGAAGACGTAGATGAAGGGCTTGTCCGTCAGGAGGTGCAGGTCCGCGAGGGCGTCGCGGTCGAGCTCGGGCCCGACCTTGGCGATCACCAGCCCTTCATTAAGGGCCGAGCGGGCGCGCTGGACGTGGCGGAGCTTCTCGGCGGCCTCGGGGAGGCGTTTGGCGTCGCGCTCGAGGCGTGTCAGGACCTTGTCGATGGTCTGCAGGTCGGCGAGGATGAGCTCGGTCTCGATCGTGGCGACGTCGCTCGCCGGGTCGATCCGCCCGTCGACGTGAATCACGTCGTCGTCGTGAAAAGCCCGTACGACCTCGCAGATCGCGTCAGATTCACGGATGGCGGCGAGAAACTGGTTGCCCAGACCCTCGCCCTCGGAGGCGCCCTTGACGATGCCAGCGATGTCGACGAAGGTCACCTGGGCGGGCAGAATTCGCTCGGAGTGAAATATCGCGGCGAGCTGGGCGAGGCGTGGGTCCGGCACCGCCACGACACCGACGTTCGGCTCGATCGTGGCGAAAGGGTAGTTGGCGGCCAGGACGTTGTTGTTCGTGAGCGCGTTGAAGAGAGTGGACTTTCCGACATTGGGCAGGCCGACGATACCGATGGAAAGCGCCATAAGGCACTCAAGGCTAGTAGAGCCGTGACCTCCGTCCATCTGGTGAATTGAGTCGAATTTGAGGCGACTCCACGGAAATTCTCAAGGTCGGCCACGAACATGGGGCCATGCGAGGACATCTCAGTGGGCGCGTGCGCGCCTTCTCATCGTGGGCGGTTGCCGGAACCTTGACCCTCGTCCTCTCAACGGCGGCTGTCGCTCTGATGACGCACGCGTCGAATCCCGCCCCGCTCTCCAATTCGCTCTCAGCGCACTCGGCACCGACGACAGTGCCGAACAACCCGGCGGCTCCACCAACGACGGCGCCCGCTCCCGCCGTGGTCACCTATACCTACAGCGGTGACGACGGCGCGTCGGGCGACGACCAATCGCCGTCTTCGGGGACCTACGGGTCATCGGCGTCGGGTGCCTACGGCGACGACTGACCCAGGCCGTGCAGCGGTCTCTTCGCGGGCGCGCTGACGCCTGACTGGAGCGCGAATCTGACCCCTCGCTAGTCCCACTACCATCGGCGCGGGAGGTTCCATGTCCACAGACCCCACAGTGCCGACGTCGCGCCGATGGATTCCTTTCGCCTTGCTCGCCCTGCTCGGTGTCGCCAGTGTCGCTACCGCGTGGCTCTCGTCGCGTCCATCCGCGACGGTGGTAGGCCCCGAGGGTGTCGTGATGTACGCCGGGGCAGATCTGGCCAGTGCGTCAAGCACGCGTAGTGGGGTGACGACGGACGGCGTGACCTGTCAAACCGGGGCGAAGGAGGTGGTGAAGTATCACATTCACGTCCACGTCGCGATCTTCGTCGATGGCCAGCGTCGGAACCTTCCAGCGGGCATCGGCATTACTCAACCCGCCCTCGTCGAGCACTATCCCAGTGGCGAGTTCTACGACGTGGGTCTTACCGACTGTCTCTATTGGCTCCACACCCACGTCGCCGACGGGATCATCCACGTCGAGGCGCCGCGCCAGGGCACCTTCACGCTCGGCCAGTTCTTCAACATCTGGAACCAACCGCTGTCCGCGCATCAGGTCGGTCCGGCGCATGGGCCCGTCGTTGTCTTTGAGAACGGCCGACGGCTCAGTGGTGATCCGCGTGCCACGCCGCTGCTCCCACACGGCGACATCCAGATCGACGTGGGCTCACCCGTCGTCAGATTTCAGCCGTTCCCCTATCGCGTGAGCGGCGGCTGTGGCGAGGGAACCACGTCGTGCTCTACGCCGACCGGTTGACGTCGTCGGCGAGCATCGCCTCGGCTCATTCGAAGAAGCTGAGCCAGGTCGTCTCGGCGCGGTGCAGGTCGCGCAGCACGACGTCAAGCTCGCCACCCAGGCGCGTCTGCTCGTCGCGGTCGCTCACTTCGAGAAGCTTCTCGGTGAGGGTCTGCTTTCGCCGCTCGAGGCGGGTCATCTCCTTTTCCGCGTCGCGCAGAGCTCGCCCTCGCGGCACAGCGGGCGGATTCACCACACTGGTCGCGGCTTCGGGCTCGAGGATACGTGCGATCCACGCGTCGATGCCGCCCGCCACGTCGGCCACGGTGCCGTCGCGAACTTCGAGGAGCCGGTCGGTGGTGCAGCTGAGAAACGTGCGGTCGTGGGAGGCGATGGCGAGAGTCCCGGGCCACTCGCTCAGGAAGTCCTCGACCAGGCGAATGGTTTCCAGATCGAGGTCGTTGGTGGGTTCGTCGAGGAAGAGAACGTTCGGGCGCTTGGCGAGGGCGAGCAGCAGCTGGAGTCGCCGGCGCTCTCCACCTGAGAGCTCTCCCGACTTCGTCGCGGGAAGGGCCCCCGTGAACCAGAAGCGCTTCATCAGAGCGACGTCGGCGGGCGAGCCCGGCACGCCGCGTGGTCCCGCGACGAGCTCTTGGACCGTGGCGGTGGGGTCGAGCTCGCGGTCGTGCTGTTCGAAGTACGAGACGACCACGGTCGAGCCGTGCTTGATGGTGCCACTCGTTGGGTTCCGTCGATGTGCAAGGAGGTCAAGCAGGGTGGACTTGCCCGCGCCATTGGGCCCGACGATCCCCACGCGATCACCGGGGCCGAGCTCGAGGTTGACGTCGCGCAGCAGCGCCTCGTCGCCGTAGCCGAATGAAACTCGGTGGGCCCTGATCACCGTGGTGCCAAGGCGCGGCGTCTGGACGCTCAAGTCCAGTGGACCGCTACGCGCCGGGGCGTCGGGACGTCGGGCGAGGAGGCGATGGGCTGCGTCGATGCGAGCCTGGGGCTTCGTCGAGCGCGCCTTCACCCCGCGGCGCAGCCACGCGAGCTCGGTGCGCGCGAGATTGCGGCGCACCTGCTCAGCAGTGGCAGCTCGCTCCTCACGCTCGGCCTGGGCCTCGAGCAGACGCGAGTAGCCCCCCGCGTGCACGTAGGCGTTTCCCCGGTCGATCTCGACCATGCGGGTGGTCACCTGATCGAGCAGGAATCGATCGTGACTGACGAGGACGACGCCGCCGGCAAAGTCGAGGAGTTGCTGCTCGAGCCAACGAATTGCGTTGAGATCGAGGTGGTTGGTTGGCTCGTCCAGCACGAGCAAGTCCACGGGCCGCGAGAAGACGCGCGCCAGGGCGACGCGCTTTCGCTGTCCGCCGGATAACGAGGGAATCGGCGCGTCGGCGAAGCCGAGCATGTCCAGGCGATCCAGCGCCGCGTCTACCTGCCAGCCCGATCCCAGGGCCTCGCGCACCGTCGACGCGGGCAGGGATGGTTCCTGCTCGAGGACCCCTACGCGCAAGTCGCGGGGCCGACGGATCTCTCCGGAGTCAGGGGTGAGATCGCCACGAATGATCGACAAGAGAGCGCTCTTGCCGGCGCCGTTGATGCCCACGACGCCAATTCGCTCGCCACTCGAGACGGTAAGGGACAGATTCTCAAGTACCGGGCGGTCTGCGCCGTGAAAGGTAACTCGCTGAAGGTCGACGAGGATGCTCACGTGAGGACCAGGCTAGCGAGAGGTTCATCGCCCGTCGCTACAACCAACGAGCGAGAGAGGTCCCCGCTCGCTTTGACGTTGCGCGGCCCGTTTTTCGGTTCGAGGATTGAACACCGTAGCGAGGCCCCCGTCGCGCAAGACCCCCAGCGGTGGGACAATCTGGTGGGAGAGAGGCTGGAATGGCGTACCAGATCGTGGCGCTGGAGCGCTCGACGTGGGATCAGTTAGCCGAACTCGTCGAGCGCAACAACGGCGTCTATGGCGGGTGCTGGTGTATCGGTTATCACCCGGAATGCGGCCAGCGCGGAGTCGACTATCGAATGGTGAAAGAGGACCGGGTGAGAGCGGGCCGGGCCCACGCGGCGCTCATTCTCGACAGCGACGGCCTCGCCCAGGGATGGTGCCAATACGGGAGCCCGGACGAGTTGTCCAAATTGAAGAACCGCAGGATGTACGACAAGGATCCGCCTCCCGTCCCTGACTGGCGCATCACCTGCGTCTTCGTCGACAAGAGGCATCGGGGCCAGGGTGTCGCCCGCGCCGCACTCGAAGGGGCCCTCGACATGATCGGCGCCGCCGGTGGCGGTCTGGTCGAGGCGATATCCGAGGTCACGAGTGATTGCGCGCCTCAGGGCCGCTTCCTCTTCAGCGCCACCGTCGAACTCCTCGAGCAGTACGGATTCCAGCGTGGACGCCAGGTCGGACTGCACGCGTGGATCATGAGTAGGTGGGTGGGACCCTCCTAGCAGTTGCG
>JAJZSM010000111.1 GCA_021849765.1 Actinomycetes bacterium
TGAGTTCCTCGACGGACTTCGCGTCACCGATGGCGCAACGATGGAGTTCGTCGCCATGGCCCTCGGACTCGTGAACCAGCGCCTCACCGCGGCGCTGGAGCGGGGTGGGCTCGCCGCAGTCGGGCTGAGCGGCGTCGACGGTGCCCTCGTGCGCGCCGCAGCCCACGGCGGGCGGCTCGGACGAGTCGCCCGCGAAGTCACGGTCGATCCTCGACTCGTGACGAACCTGCTCGAGCAGGGCTGGACGCCAGTGATCGGGCCCGTGGCGAGCGACGCCGAGGGCGAGCTGCTCAACTGCAACGCCGACACGGTCGCTGGTTCGATCGCCGCCGCACTCGAGGCTGACACCCTGGTGCTCTTGAGCGACATCGACCAATTGCGTCGCGACCCCGACGACCCTGGTAGCGCCCTCGACTCGGTCACGGTCACCGACGTGCGCGCGATGCTGGCGGACGGCGCCATTCGCGACGGCATGATCCCCAAGATGCGGGCGGCGCTCGACGCACTGGACGCCGGCGCCGCACGGATCGTCCTCGCCAACGGGACGAGACGCCACGCGCTGGCCAGCGTGCTCGACGGCTCGGTTCCCAGTACGGAGGTGAAGCGATGAGCCGACACGTCGTGACGATCAGTGAGTTGGCGGACGACGACCTTCGAGCGATTCTCGAAGGTGCGCGTGCGCCGCTCGACGATTCGCTTCTCGCGGGCCAGGGGGTGGCGCTCGTCTTCGAGCGACCGAGCCTGCGCACCAGGGCCGCGTGTTCGACTGCGGTGCACGAACTCGGTGGCTACGCGACCTTCTTCAGTGACGAGGAGATCGGTCTGGACAGCCGAGAGTCTGCCGAGGACGTCGGCCGAACGATCGACGCCCTCTACGCGATCTGTGCGATGCGCATTCGCCACCATTCGGTCTTCGGCCGGATCCGCAGCGCGACGAACGACCGACTGTCGTTGATTAACTTGCTCAGTGACGTGGCCCACCCCACCCAGGCGATCGCTGACGTGCTGACGATCGCGGATCATTTCGCGGGTGGTGACCCGAGCCAGCTGGCGGGACTGCGCGTCGCCTACGTCGGCGACGCGACCAACGTGGCGCGGTCCCTCGCGGTGGCGTTGGTGCGACTGGGCGCCGAAGTCGTTGTGGGGGCGCCCGAAGGCTACCAACTCACGGCCGGGACCGACGAGGATCCCCTGGGGGTCCAAGGCGCCAAGCTGCGGCTCACGTCGTCGGCTCTCGAGGCGGTGCGCGGCGCCGACGTCGTCTACACCGACGCGTGGGTATCGATGGGCTTCGAAGCTGAGACGAAGCGCCGGCGCGCCGACCTCGCCGGATTCCGCGTGAACGAGGCACTCCTGGACGCCGCATCGCCTCAGGCGGTGCTGCTGCACTGCCTGCCCGCCCATCGCGGTGACGAGATCACCGACGACGTGCTCGACGGACCCCAGTCACTCGTCTGGCGGCAAGTGGCGCATCGGCGTTCGGCGATGATCGGCGCACTTCGATGGATAAAGGACGGTGAACGATGACCAAGACGCAACGACAGCATCGGATCAACGAGCTGATCGAACGCGAGGTGATTTCGACCGCTGCGCAACTGGTGACCCGGCTCCAGGCCGAGGGCATCACCGCAACCCAGGCGACCGTCACGCGCGATCTGCAGGAGCTGGGCACGATCAAGGTCCGCGACGAGCACGGCTCGAGGCGAATCGTCGTCGCCAGCTCACCAAAAGTCAGTTCGCCGCCACTCGACCACCTGCGTCGGATGATGGGCGAGTGGGTGGTGTCGGTCGATAGCTCGGCCAACCTCGTGGTCCTGCGCACGCCGCCCGGCTGTGCGCACGTCGTAGCGTCCGCGTTGGACCGAAGCGCCCTCGAAGGCGTGCTCGGCAGCGTGGCCGGCGATGACACGTTGGTGGTCATCGCGAGCGATGAGCATGGGGGCGCCGCGATTGCGGAGAGCTTCCGTGAACTCGCCGGGTTGGAATGAACGGGTGTTGAGAAAGGAACGTCGATGACGAAACGTGTGGTACTGGCATATAGCGGAGGGCTGGACACGTCGGTGGCCATTCGCTGGATGATGGAAGAGTGGGACGCCGAGGTGGTGTGCGTCCTCGTCGATGTGGGCCAGGACCCCGAGAGCTCGGAGAGTTTCGAGGACATCAAGCATCGGGCGCTCGCGGCCGGCGCGATCGACTGCGTGGTGGTCGACGCTCGCGACGAGATGGCCGAGGCGTTCTGTGCGCCGGCGATCATGGCCAACGCCCGCTACGAGGGCAAGTACCCGTTGGTGTCGGCGCTCTCGCGCCCGGTGATCGTGCGACACCTCGTCGACCAGGCGCGCAAGTTCAACGCGACGGCGGTCGCGCACGGCTGCACGGGCAAGGGAAACGACCAAGTGCGCTTCGAAGTCGGCACGCACGCGCTGGCGCCCGATCTGGAGGTCTTGGCACCGGCGCGCAACTGGGGCATGACCCGCGCGGACTCCGTGGACTACGCCGAGAAGTGGGAGATCCCGATTCGGGCCACCAAGGAGAAGATCTACTCGATCGACGAGAACCTGTGGGGTCGGGCGATCGAGTGCGGCGAGATGGAGGACCCGTGGGCCGAACCACCGAGTGAGCCCTACACCCTGACGCGGGTGACCACCCACGAGCCGGTGGAGCTCACCATCACCTTCCGCGAGGGGGTGCCGGTGGCCCTCGATGGCATCGTGATGTCACTCGCCGACCTGATTCGCACGCTCAATCACCGGGCGGGCTCTACGGGATTCGGTCGGCTGGATATGGTGGAGAACCGCCGCGTCGGAATCAAGAGTCGCGAGGTCTACGAATGCCCGGCTGCGCTCGCCCTCATCGCCGCGCACGCGGACCTCGAGGATCTCAACCTTGAACGCGACGTCCACCACGAGAAGGCCCGCCTCGAGCCTCGCTGGTCCGAGCTGGTCTATGACGGCATGTGGTTCTCGCCGCTCAAGGAGGCGATCGACGCCTTCGTCGCAGAGACCCAACGCCACATCTCGGGCGACGTCCGGCTTCGCTTCGAGGCACCGGGGGTCATGCGCGTGATCGGACGGCGCAGCGACGAGGCGCTCTACGACTACGGGCTCGCCACCTATGACGCGGCGGACACCTTCCGTCACGCAGACTCCGAGGGCTACGTGAGGATCTATGGTCTAGGTGTGAAGACCTGGGCGGCCCGCCAAGGGGCGAAGAACACGGCGCCACGCTCGAAATGACGTTGTGGCACGGTCGCTTCGAGTCGTCCATGGCGAGCTCACTGTGGCAGCTCTCGGAGAGCTATCCCTTCGACCGCGCGCTGTACCACCACGACATCGTGGGGTCGCGGGCCCACGTCCTAGGACTGGTTGAGGCGGACTTGCTCTCGGCCGACGAGGGGCGAACCCTCGTGGCAGCGCTCGACGAGGTCGAGAGCGAGTTCGACCGGGGCGTCTTCGTGCGGGCTGGCAGCGACGAGGACATCCACATGGCCATCGAACGGCGCGTGACGGAGCTGGCGGGGCCAACGGGTGCGAAGCTGCACACGGCTCGTAGCCGCAACGATCAGGTGGCGACGACGGTACGGCTCTTCGTGCGTGATGCGCTGGTCGACGTTGCCCAACGCGTCCTGGCGCTCGCCGAGACCCTCTTCGCGGTCGGTGAAAGCGACCCGGAGCGGTACTTGCCCGGCTACACCCACCTCCAGCGGGCCCAGCCCGTACTGCTGGCGCACCACCTCGGAGCCCACGCGTGGGCCCTGACGCGCGACATCGATCGACTCCTCGAAACCCGCCGCCGGCTCAACGTGTCCCCGCTTGGCGCGGGCGCAGTCGCGGGAACGTCGCTGCCGATCGACCCGGGCACGACGGCGGCGCTGATGGGATTCGACCGGGCGTTTGCGAACTCGATGGACGCGGTGAGCGACCGGGATTTCGTGGCCGAGACGCTGTTCGACATCGCACTGCTTGGCGTACACCTCTCACGAATGGGCGAGGAGCTGGTGCTCTGGACGAGTGCGGAGTTTGGCTTTGCCACGCTCGGTGACGCCTATACGACGGGCTCGTCCATGCTGCCCCAGAAGAAGAACAGCGACGTCGCCGAACTGGCTCGCGCCAAGACGGGTCGATTCATCGGCAACCTGACGTCGCTGCTCGTCGTGCTCAAGGGTCTCCCGCTGGCCTACAACCGAGACCTCCAAGAGGACAAGGAGCCGCTCTTTGACTCCTTGCGAAACATCGGACTCGTGCTCGACGCGCTGCGCGGCACCTATGAGTCGATGACGTTCAATGACGTGGTCGCCGCGCGGGCCGCGGACGACCCGTATCTGGCGGCAATCGACATCGCCGAACGACTCGTCGAGACGGGGATGCCGTTTCGCGAGGCCCATGAGCTGGTCGGCGCGGCGGTGGGGACCTCGATCAGGACGGGACATTCGTTTCAGGACGTGGTCGCCGAGACGCCAGCTCTTGCCAGCTTCCTCGCGGTGTTCGATTCGCGAGAGACGCTGCGAAGCCGGCGCTCACGCGGTGCGTCAGGACCCGTCGCGTGGCCCAACCAGGCCGAAACCTGGCACCGCGTGGCGGCCGATTTGCACCGTCGACTGCGTGAGGTCGGTGGAGACATCGCCGAGGCGAGTGCGTGAACATTCGATCGGTCGAGAACCTGCATCCCAACGGACAGTTGGTGCGTGATGCACTCGATCGTCTTGGGGTCGCGAGCCCGATTGTCGAGACGATCGACTCGTCGCCGACAGCCGCCGCGGCGGCGGCCCAACTCGACATCGAAGTCGGCCAGGTCGCCAACTCACTGATCTTTGAGGCTGATGGCGAGCCGATCCTGGTGATGACGTCGGGTGCACACCGCGTGCACACTGATCGACTGGCGACGTTCCTCGGCGCACACGCGGTGCGTCGTCCCGACGCGGTCTTCGTGCGCACGCACACGGGACAGCCGATTGGTGGTGTTGCACCCGTCGGCCACCCCAACCCGATTCGGACCATCGTTGATACGACGCTGGGTGACTGGCCGGTCGTCTGGGCGGCCGGTGGCCACCCGCACTACGTCTTCGCCACGACCTACGAGGAACTCGTGCGCATCACCAACGGCGTCGCCTTCAACGTGGGAGACGACTGACGCTCAAGGCGTAATCGCCGTTCGATACGGTTTGCCCGTGTCGCAGGCTATGAGGCGAGCAGTGGGGACGACGCTGGAGAACTCACTCGCTGTCGGGGTCACGCCGGTGCGTTTGGACACAATGTCAAGCTCCTGTTCGTCGTACGCTTCGGGCGACCTCCGGGCGCATCGGTGCCGCGTTTTCGCGCGCCAGTGGGTCGATGGCGAGAGGGAAGAAAAAACTCTGGGAAATGCACGTTCGTCCCCGAGGCAGTTGCTACACTGGTCTTCCCGTCAGAGACGCCGGTCACGCGATTTGCACGCGACCGTAACGCGCTGATAGGGTAAGTATCCCGCAGCCGGGAGGTTTACGGCGGCGGGAACCGGGAGAGATCCTGGTGGTGTACTTCGCACCTCCGACTTCGGTCGTGTGCGATGTCGCTCC
>JAJZSM010000112.1 GCA_021849765.1 Actinomycetes bacterium
GGCATCCATGCTCGGACCAACGCGCATGAAGTACAGCGAGGCGATGGCCGCCGCGCGGGCCGTCTCGGCCCAACTCACCCAACACTTCGATGGAGACGACCGTGCCTAGTCCCGACCTGTACGAGATCCTGGGCGTCGACCGAAACGCGACGCAAGAGGAGCTGAAGAAGGCGTACCGGAACCTGGCTCGTCAGCACCACCCCGACGCCAACCCCGACGACCCCGCATCGGAAGCGCGCTTCAAGGACGTCTCGCAGGCCTACGAGATTCTCTCGGACCCCGAACGTCGAGCCAACTACGACCGCTTCGGCGCCGCCGTCGGCGCCGGCGCGGCTGGACCATTCGGTGCCGGATCGGTCCAGGACATCTTCGACATGTTCTTTGGCGGCATGGGTCACGCGCCGACGCGCCGAGGCCCCCAGCCGGGGCCCGATGCGGAGATCGCCGTTGAGATCACCCTCGACGAGGCCGCCTTCGGCTCGTCCAAGGAGATCACGGTGACCCTGCCGCTTCGCTGTTCGACCTGCGAAGGTAGCGGGAGCGCCCCGGGGACCGCGCCGGTGACCTGCGATGAGTGCCACGGGGCCGGCGAGGTTCGCCGGGTGCGCAACTCCATCCTCGGACAGATGGTCACCGCGACCGTTTGTCCGAGGTGCGGAGGGTTCGGCACTCGGATCGAGACACCGTGTCCCGAGTGTCGAGGCGATGGGCGTACCCAAACCGCTACGACCCTCACGATTCAGATCCCCGCGGGCGTGGAGGATGGTTCGACCATGCGTCTCGCGGACCGGGGGCCCGCGGGACCGCGCGGGGGGTCCAATGGTCGACTGTTCGTGCACCTTCGTGTCGCCGCCGACGAACGCTTCCAGCGCTCGGGCGACGACTTGCACCACGAGGCACACATCGCCTTCACCCAGGCGGCGCTCGGCGCCACTATCGAGGTGCCCACGTTGCGCGAACCGCTATCGATCGACGTCGCCCCCGGGAGCGCCAACGGGACAGTGCACCGCATCCGTCACGAGGGCGTCACCCACCTGCACGGACGTGGCCGTGGTGACCTCTACGTGCACCTGGTCGTGGACGTGCCCACGGAGCTCGACGAAACCTCGACGGCGCTCCTACGCGAGCTCGCCGAACATCGCGGCGAGGCCGTAATGGCTGAGTCGGGTGGGTTCTTCCGTCGTCGGGCCAAACGGTGAGTGACGGATTCCCCACACGAGTAGCGACCCTTGGTCAGTTTCGTGTCGATGACCCCGCACGACCGGCGCTCTCGCGCGATGACGACCACCACCTGCGTGCGGTGTTGCGAGCGGCGAGCGGAGAGTCCGTTGTCGTGACCGACGGTCACGGGGCGTGGGCGATAGCCCTCGTCGAGCCCAACGGACTCGAGCTCGTGACGCCGATCGAACGCGAGCCCGAGCCCGAGCCGCGCACGCTCTACCTCGCGCCGCTGAAGGGCGACCGGAGCGAATGGGCGGTGGTCAAGGCCACCGAACTCGGGGTGAGCAGCATCGTGCCCCTCTTGAGCGCGCGCGTCGCGGTTCGATTTCGCGCCGACGCACGCGCCAAGGTGCTCGCTCGGTGGCGACGTCTGGCTCACGAGGCCAGCGCCCAGTCACGCCGGGTCCACTACCCGACGATCGGCGAGCCGGTGTCGCCCCGTGACGTGCCTGATCATGTCGCCGTCGCCGATTTCGCTGGGGGCGAGGGTTGGTCGGGGGTCACGGCCGTCGCAATCGGCCCCGAAGGCGGGTGGGGTGAGGGCGAGTGGGACGAGGGCCGTAGACGGCTCGCTCTGGGCCGCACCGTCCTACGCGCGGAGACCGCCGCGGTCGCCGCGGCCACGCTGCTCGCCTTTCACAGCGCCGAGTGGCGGTGGCCGCACGGGCCGCGCCAGATGGGTAATGATGAGAGCAGTTATGACTGACTGCCTCTTCTGCAAGATCGTCGCCAAGGAGATCCCGTCCAACCCCGCCGGCGAGAGTGAGACGGCCTACGCCTTCTACGACATCGCCCCCCAGGCACCTGTCCACGTGCTGGTCGTGCCCAAGACGCACATCACGAGCGCCGATGAGGTCGCGTCGACCCACGGCGGGGTCGTGGACGACCTGGTGATGTTGGCCCAACGGGTCGTCGAGACCGAGGGAATCCGCGAGAGTGGATACCGCTTAGTGATCAACGTCGGTCGCGACGCCCAGATGACGGTCGCCCACTTGCACCTGCACGTCTTGGGGGGTCGTCGACTGGAGTGGCCACCCGGATGACGGTTGACGAGTCGGCCGCTGAGGCGATGACCGCGACCACCTACGTGCGCAACACCAGCCTGTTAGCTGGGTTGCTCGGTCCTCGAGACGAGAACTTGCGCGTGATCGAGCGTTCCTACCCGACGTCCACGATCACCATCCACGGCAATGAGATCACGGTGGTCGGCCCCGACGCCGCGAAAATCCTTCGACTCTTCGATGAGCTGGTCCTGGTCCTGGAGAGTGGCCAGTCCCTCGACGCAGTGAAGATCGCGCGCACTATCGACATGGTTGACGACGACCTTCGTCCGAGCGAGGTGCTCGGCCACGAGGTCGTGCGCGCCGCCAAGGGCAAGCCCATCCGCCCGTCGACGGCCGGCCAGAAGCGATACGCCGACGCCATTGATTCGTCCATCATCACCTTCGGCATCGGTCCGGCGGGCACCGGAAAGAGCTACCTCGCCGTTGCTGCCGCAGTGCACGCCCTGCACCGGCGCCAGGTCCAGCGCATCGTGTTGACGAGACCGGCGGTCGAGGCGGGCGAGCGGCTCGGCTTCCTGCCCGGGGACCTCATGGCCAAGGTGGACCCGTACCTCCGGCCCCTCTACGACGCGCTCTACGACATGGTGGGTCCCGAGGGGGCCCAACGACTGATCGCCAACGGGACGATCGAGGTGGCGCCGCTCGCGTTCATGCGCGGTCGTACCCTCAACGACTCGTTCATCATCCTCGACGAGGCCCAGAACACCACCCCGGAGCAGATGAAGATGTTCCTCACCCGGATCGGCTTCAACGCCAAGGCCGTGGTCACTGGCGACGTGACCCAGATCGACCTCAACGGTAAGACCAGCGGTATGGCCCAGATCGAGTCGATCCTGAGCGGCATCGACGGAGTGAGCTTCGTCCACCTGAGTGCGAAGGACGTCGTGCGTCACCGGATCGTGGCCGACATCGTGGCCGCCTATGATCGGCAGTCCCCGTGACCATCGATATCTACGCCGCCGACGAACAACACGAGTTCACAATCGCGCTCGAACGATGGGTCCAGCTGGCCAACGCCGCGCTGGTGGACGAGGGCGTGCGAGGACTTGCCGAGCTCTCCCTCATTTTCACCGACGAGGCGGCGATCGCCACGCTGAACCAACAGTTCATGGGTAAGTCGGGCCCTACCGACGTGTTGAGCTTCCCGATCGACGACGAACCCGAGCCGAGCGGTCGGGTACCCGACGCGGGCGGCAGCGGCCCGGGCGACCCGCCAATCCCTGAGATCCCCCAACTGATCGGGGACATCGTCATCTGTCCGGCGGTCGCCGCGAGGAACGCCGTCGAGCACGAGTGCAGTCTCGACGACGAGGTGGCGCTTCTCGTGGTCCACGGCGTGCTGCACCTGCTCGGGTGGGACCACGAACTCGACGAGGAGGCGGAACGCATGGAGGCGCGCGAACGAGAGTTGTTGGCTCGCCACTACCGTTCTGAGCTGCCGTGATCGGTGCCACCTGGTCGGGTGGCGACTCCGTCTTGGTCGCCAGCGTGTTCGTCTTGCTCGTGCTGTCTGGGTTTTTCGCGCTCGCCGAGACCTCACTCGTTCGGATGAACAAGTCACGCGCGCGCTCGTTGCGCGAGGAGGGGCGGCGCGGCGCGCGGGCCCTCGTGGCGCTCTCGGAGTCGCCCGAGCGGTTCCTCAGCCCGTTGCTCCTGCTGGTCCTGATCTGTCAACTGGTGTCGGCGACCATGGTCGGGGTGCTCGCCGGGCACCTCTTCGGTGCGGCCGGCGTCTTCGTCGCCACCGTGGCCGAGGTCGTCGTCATCTTCGTGATCTTCGAGGCGATCCCGAAGAACTTCGCGGTGCAGCACCCCGACGCGGCCGCCCTGCTGACCGCACCGATCGTGAGCCGGATCCTCCGCTTCTGGCCGATCCAACTGATTTCGCGATTCCTGCTCTCAATTGCGAACGGCGTGATGCGGCTCTTCGGCGCCGCGACGACCACCCACAAGGTGACTGAGTCCGAGGTCCTCGCCATGGCCGACGTCGCCCACGAGGACGCTGCGATCGAATCCGACGAACGGGCCTTCATTCACTCGGTCATCGAGTTCGGCGACACGATCGTGCGCGAGGTGATGGTGCCTCGACCCGACATGGTCGACGTTGCGACCAGTGTCACCGTGCGTGAGGCGCTCGACCTCGCGATCAGCACCGGTCGTTCGCGGTTACCCGTGCTGGGCGAGGGGGTCGACGACGTCGTGGGTATCGTGAACCTTCGTCACCTCGCAGCGCTCGTCGCCGATGGTCAGGGTGAGGAACTCGTCGGGGCGCACATGGGCGAAGCCCATTTCGTACCCGAGACCAAGCGGGTCGCGGCGCTCTTGACCGAGATTCGTCGGGCCCGTGTCCATCTCTTCGTGGTGGTTGACGAGTATGGCGGCACGGCGGGGATCGTGACGCTCGAGGACATTCTCGAAGAGCTCGTCGGCGAGATCGCCGACGAGTCGGACCCGCGCACGACCCAGTTGGTCAATCAGTCGATTGACGCGGGCATCACCCTGAGCGGTCGACTCAACATCGATGACGCGAACGTCGACTTCGACCTCGCACTGCCCAAGGACGGCTGGGACACGGTCGGCGGGCTCGTGCTGGACCTGGCCGGTGGTGTACCCGAGCAGGGAGACCACTTCGAGACCGACGAGTATCGTCTGACCGTGATGCGCATGGACGGGCGGCGAATCGAAGAAGTCCGCGTCGAGCCATTGGAGTCACGATGACCAGGTCCGGACTCGCGACGATTCTCGGTCGACCCAACGTGGGCAAGTCGACGCTCGTGAACCAGCTGGTGGGGGCCAAGGTGACGATCACCGCGGCGTCGCCCAACACGACGAGACGCGCGGTGCGCGGGGTCATCAGCGAGGGTGACGTGCAAGTCGTCTTCGTGGACACGCCCGGGCTGCACCGGCCACGGACGTCCCTCGGCGGTCGGCTGAACGACGCGGCCCGTCACGCGGCCGACGACGTCGACGTGATCCTCGCGGTCATCGAGGCGGGGGGTGCGATCGGGCCCGGCGACCGAGCCGTTATCGCGACCTTGCTCGACGTCGCGCGAAAGGATGGTCCGACGCCGATTGTCGTGGTCAACAAGGTGGACCGTACGTCGCGTGAAGTCGTGGCGGCACAACTGCTTTCCGCGACGCGCGCGGTCGAGGAGATTGCCGCCGAGCGCGGCCGCGAGGCGGTCGTGGGGCGCGTGGAGTACTTCGCGGTGTCGGCCAAGACCGGCGCCGGGGTGGACGCGTTGCGCGACTTCGTCACCGCACTCAT
>JAJZSM010000113.1 GCA_021849765.1 Actinomycetes bacterium
CAACTCGAGCGTGGCGTTCTCCAACTTGAGGCCGACCTCTTCGGCGATGACCGTCGCACCGGTGAGGATCGCGATGTCCTGGAGCATCGCCTTGCGACGCTCACCGAACCCGGGTGCCTTCACGGCCACGGACTTGAAGGTGCCGCGGATCTTGTTCACGACGAGAGTCGCGAGGGCTTCGCCCTCGACGTCCTCGGCGATGATCAACAGTGGGCGACCCGACTGCATGACCTTCTCAAGGACCGGCAGCACGTCGCGGACCGCCGTGATCTTGCCCGACACGAGTAACAGGTAGGCGTTCTCGAGGACCGCCTCCATCCGCTCGGTGTCAGTCGAGAAGTACGGGGAGATGTAACCCTTGTCGAAGCGCATGCCCTCGACCAGGTCCATGTCCATGCCAAAGGACTGGCTCTCTTCGACGGTGATGACGCCGTCCTTGCCGACCCGGTCGATCGCGTCGGCGATCATCTGGCCGATCTCGGAGTCCGCCGCCGAGATCGAGGCGACCTGGGCGATCTGCTCTTTGGTGTCAGCGGGCTTGGCGAGGTCGTGCAGCGATGCGACGGCGGCCTCCACGGCGGCCTCGATCCCCTTCTTGAGCGACATGGGGTTCGCACCGGCGGCGACATTCTTCAGCCCTTCACGGACCATGGCCCACGCGAGCACGGTCGCCGTCGTCGTCCCGTCACCGGCCACGTCGTCGGTCTTCTTCGCGACTTCCTTGACCAGCTCGGCGCCGATGCGCTCGAAGGGGTCCTCGAGCTCGATTTCCTTGGCGATCGAGACGCCGTCGTTGGTGATCGTGGGGGCTCCCCACTTCTTGTCCAGCACGACGTTGCGACCCTTTGGCCCGAGGGTCACCCGGACCGCGTCGGCCAACTTGTTCATGCCACGCTCGAGAGCGCGTCGAGCCTCTTCATCGAAAGCGATCAATTTCGCCACGGTGATTCCTCCTAGTGCGAGAGTGCATCCTTTTTGGTGCAAAGCGATATTAGCACTCTCAGCATAGGAGTGCTAACGGTTCAGCCGCCCGCGACGGCCGGCACGAGCGAGACCGTTTGGCCGGCCTCGAGCACCGTGTCGAGCCCTTGGAGGAACCGGACGTCCTCGTCGGCGACGAAGACGTTGACGAATCGACGCAGCGCTCCACGGTCGTCGAGGACTCGAAAGGCGATCCCGGGGTACGCCTCGTCAACGGCGACGATCGCGTCTCGGACCGTCGTCGCCTCGACAGGCACTTCGCCCGCACCGCCGACGAGGGAGCGCAACTGACTCGGGAGGCGAACGATGACGCTCACGATGCCGCCACCAACTGGTGGAAGCGCAACGCCGCCTCGGCGTCGGCGAGCGACGGACTGATCGTCGAACTCACGGTCGCGCTGTCCACGACCGCGTCGAGTGTCTTGAGCCCATGGCCCGAGATGATGGCCACGATTGACTTGTCGCGGTCGATCGAGCCCCGCTCCACGAGTTGGCGTAGCGACGCGATGGTGACCCCACCGGCGGTCTCGGCGAAGATCCCCTCGGTGCGGGCCAAGAGCCCGATGCACTCGAGGATCTCTTCGTCGGGCACGGACCCACAATCCCCACCGCGCGCCCGCAGCTCGTCGAGTACGTAGGGACCGTCGGCGGGATTCCCGATGGCGAGTGAGCGCGCGATCGTGTTGGGGCGCTGCGGAGTGACGACGTCGACGCCAGCGGCGAAGGCCGTAGCGATCGGCGAGCAGCCCGAGGCCTGGGCACCGAAGAGCGTCGGCGCCCCGCCATCCACGAGTCCCAGCTCGATGAATTCACGGAACCCCTTGGCCACCTTGGTCAATTGACTCCCCGAGGCCACGGGCACGACGACCTGGTCGGGTGTGCGCCAGCCCAACTGCTCAGCGATCTCGAAGGCGAGGGTCTTGGAGCCCTCGGCGTAGTACGGGCGAAGATTGATGTTGGCGAAGGCCCAATCGTCGTGCTCGGCTACCAACTCGATGCAGAGCCGGTTCACGTCGTCGTAGTTCCCCTCGACGCCGAGCACCGTACCGCCGAAGATGGCCGCCATCGCGATCTTGGACTTCTCGAGGTCGCTGGGGATGATGGTCACGCTGGGCCAGCCGATTGCGGCCGCGTGGGCCGCTACTGATGTGGCGAGGTTGCCCGTGGACGCACACGCGGCGGTCGTGAAGCCGAGCCGACGAGCGCTCGATAGCGCGACCGAGACCACCCGGTCCTTGAACGATCCGGTCGGGTTGCGCGTGTCGTCCTTCAGCCAGAGCTCGCGCACACCCAACACCTCGGCGAGGCGCGTGGCTCGCCGCAACGGTGTCCAACCCGCGCCCAGATCGACGGGTTCGACACCGGGGTCGGGCAGCAAGGCGCCGTATCGCCAGATTGAGTTCGGTCCCGCTTCGATCGACTCGCGAGTCACGACGCCTCGTGCCGCCTCGAGGTCGTATTCGACCTCGAGCGGACCGAAGCAGAAGTCACACGAATAGCGGGCGTCCGCCGGGTAGGTTGTGCCACACTCTCGACACTTGAGGCCAGTTGAGAAACTCATAACTCCCTTTTCATCGTTCGGGCTTTGGCACCTGGTTCGAACAAAAAGAAAGGCTCGAACTGGTTGTCGCGACTTCAAAGGGCCCGTCCCTCAGTCGCTCTTGATGACGTACCCATTGTGTCGGGGCGTGGTCGCGCTGTCAAGTGCGGCCCGCAGCGACCCGGCCCTAGTCTCAATATCGATGCTTGACGTGCCGTTAACGCTGCAGCGCGAGGATTTCGACGCGGACCAGGTCCGCCGATTGATGGCCACGACCTCCATCGCCGTCATCGTCCCCGCTCGCAACGAGGCAACGACCATCGGTGCGGTACTCGAGGCCGTCCTCGCCTATCGCGACGTCATCGACGACCTAGTCGTGGTGAATGACCGATCGAGTGACGACACCGCCACGGTGGCGCTTCACCACGGCGCGCGCGTGGTGACCGTCGACGGGCCCGGCGGCAAGGGACTCGCCATGGCCGCCGGTCTCGCCGCGACCGCCACCGAGACGGTGGTCTTCCTCGACGCCGACGTGCTGAACACCACCTCGGACTTCGTGCCACGCCTGATCCAGCCAATTCTCGAACGGCCGGAGGTAGATCTTGTCAAGGGGTACTACGAACGTCCCCTGCACAACATGCCCACGGGCGGCGGCCGGGTCAACGAGTTGACCGCACGTCCGATCCTCTCGCTGCTCTTTCCGGGCCTCGGAGAGATCCGCCAACCTTTAGCGGGCGAGACGGCGGCTCGCCGGGAGGTCTTCGACGCCGTCACCCTCGAGCCGGAGTACGACGTCGAGATCGCGCTGCTCATCGACGTCGCCAGGAAGTTTGGCGTCAGCAGCCTCGCGCAGGTTGACCTTGGCGTTCGGCGGCACCGGAATCGCCCGCTCGAGGAGTTGCGCCCGATGGCGATGGACATCCTTCGCGCCGCGCTGACCCGCTACGGCGTGGATCCGCCCGAACCTGATTAGCCAGTGACGGCGGCGTTGAGTCCCAGTATGACGATGACGTCGTCACTGGCGGCACCGGCCACAGGGTTGCCCCCGTTGAGCGGTCGGATCGATGACGCGGGGAATTTGAGTTCCGCCGCAATCATGCGTGCCGCCGACTCGAAGCCCGGGTTGAAATAGATGATGGTCGAGCTCACGCGGGGACCGTTGGCCTGGGGCAACGTGTCCCACCCGTAGGTGAGCAACTGTTGGGTGAAGTTTCGAGCGAGTCCTGTCACCGTGGTGCCGTTGGCGACCTGGACGCGGACCGTGGACTTGACGACCGCGGTCGTCTTCGTGGAGCCGTGGGGCTTGCTCGAGGTCGGGACCGTTGTCGTTGGGGCACCAGCGACGGGATGTCCGGGCTTGGTCGACCGGAGCATGAGGAACGCCCCCGCCACGAACGCGACGAGAATCACGAGCACCACACCAATCGACGGCTGATAATGGGAACCGGGCGCTGCCGGTTCAGGTGGTGTCGTGCTCACGCCGACAGCCTAGAGCCAACCACCAGTACTCACTAGTCTGGTGTCCACCTTGCCGGTGTGGCGCAGTGGTAGCGCAGGCGATTTGTAATCGTCAGGTCGTGGGTTCGAATCCCTCCACCGGCTCCGAACTTCCGGCCATTGTCGACGTAGCCGGATCAACGAACGACAACCGACACTCGATTCGAGTCACCCGCGGCCTGGCCCTCGTCCACCACGACAACTCGCACGCCGCCGTGATGGGCGCGTGCCAACGCCCGACGAAGGGCCAACGCGACCGAGGCGGCGCGCGCGCGTCCCTCGGACAACCCCGCCTTCGCAGTCGCAGCGGTGGCCGGGTAGGCATAAAGGGTGACGACACCACGACGTTGGCGAATGACGAGCGAGGCGAGTCGGTCAACCTGTGCGACGAGTGAACCGGTGATCCCCACGCGTGTCGAAGGAAAGGGGCCGATGGGGCTGACCAATCGGGCGGGAGCGTGACCACTCCACTGCGCGTACAGCTTCAATGACGTGCCGAGCGTCATCGTCACCCCACCGGCGAACGTCGACCCCTTCCCGTTGGCACGTGTATTCCACCCCGTAAAGACGTAACCGGGTCGCGCAAGGGCCGGCGGTGAGGGGAGTGTCTCGATGGCTCCGTCGTAGGACGAAATGGGCGCCACCGATCCCCGCGCGCCATTCATCGCGAAAGTGACGGTGGCGGCTGGAAGCTGGCGCCACTGCGCGTACAGCGTCATCGGGCCGGCCAAGGCGAACGTCGAACTGGGACTGAACGCGGTACCCGAACCATCGGCGACCGTGTTCCATCCGATGAACGCGTATCCCGGTCGACTGATCGATGCCGGCGACGGCAGCGAAAGCGTCGCACCGCTCAAGGCGGAGACGGCGCCAACCGAGCCAACGCCGCCATTAGCGCTGAACGTCACGTTGAACGCCGGTATCGCCGTCCACTGCGCGAATAGCGTCGTCGCGGACATCGGTTCGTACGAGCTCCCGCCCGTGCCGACGAGCGAACCACCTTGCGGTGCGGTGAACCACCCGTCAAAGGTGAAACCCGACTGCGTCGGCGTAGGCAATGTCAGGGGTGCCGCACCGGTCGTGTACGACGCACTCAGCGTCGGCACCGTGCCACCGTTTGCGACGTAGCTCACTTGAGATGTTGCAGCGCTCCAGCGCGCGTACAGCGTCGCCGACGACGTCGGCGTAAACGAGAAACCGCTCAGGCCGACGAGCGCGCCACCCTGGGGCGCGGTGTACCAACCGTCGAAGTTGTATCCCGGCTCACTCGCGCTTGGCAGGGTGAGTGAACTAGCGCCCGTGGTGAAGGTTGCACTTGTCGCGCTCGCGGTTCCGCCATCGGCCGCGTAATTGATTGAAAATGCATTCGCGCTCCACTGGGCGTACAGCGTCGCCGACGACGTCGGCGTAAACGAGAAACCGCTCAGGCCGACGAGCGCGCCACCCTGGGGCGCGGTGTACCAACCGTCGAAGTTGTATCCCGGCTCACTCGCGCTTGGCAGGGTGA
>JAJZSM010000114.1 GCA_021849765.1 Actinomycetes bacterium
CCTGCGACCGCCGGTCACCGAGTGGCCGTTCTGGATCATCCAGGTCACCGTGCTGCTCATCGTCGGCGTGCACTACTTCGTGGACCTGCACCCCTCGTTGATCAACCAGTCGCTCCCCACCGGGGTCCCCGTGGCGATCCTGGTCATCCCCATCGGCTACGCGGCGCTGCGCTACGGCCTCGCCGGGTCGGCCGCCACCACGATCTGGACGCTCATCCTCTGGCTCCCTGACCTGACCCTCCCCCACGACGAGGGTCACGCCGGCGACGACCTCGTGAACTTCGCGATCATCATTCTCGTCGCGATCATCTTCGGACGTCGTATCGAGACCGAACGGCTCACCCAACAACGCATCGACGAGGCCGCCGCGCGCACGCTCGCCATCGAGGCCGGTTACCGTCGCCTCTTCGAGTCCAACCGCTCGCCGATAGTAGTGATCGACGATCACGGCGTCGTCACCGACGCCAACCCGGCGGCGGCGACGCTGCTCGGCGCCGCGGTGGTCGGGCGTGCCATCACCGCCGTGCTCAACGACGACCTCGATATCGGCGCGCTGTCGGGTCGTGTCCTCTCCCTTGCCGACAGTCACGACTACCGCCTCGACGTCGTCACCTTGCCATTGGACACGACCGCATCGCGTCGCCAAATCACCTTCGAGGACATCACCGAGGAGCGCAACGAGGAACGACGGGCGCGCCAGTTCGCCCAACAGGTGATCCAGGTGGAGGAGGACCAGCGCCGTCGCCTCGCCCGTGAGCTGCACGACGAGCCACTCCAACTATTCCTGCACCTCGCGCGCCGGCTCGAGACCCTCGGCAACGCGGCGGGCGTCCCCGAGACGGTCGTGGCCGGGCTCGCCGAGACACGCAACCAGGCGCTTGACGCCGCGGCGCGACTGCGCTCACTCGCTCGCGACCTGCGCCCACCGGCGTTGGACCAGCTTGGACTCGTCGCGGCCCTCTCGAGCCTCGTCGCGGACATCGACGACGAGGGATCCGAGTCGACCCACCTCAACGTGCAGGGCTCGCCGACACGGCTCTCGTCGGACGTCGAACTCGGGGCCTTTCGTATCGTTCAGGAATCGTTGCGCAACGCCCAGCGCCACGCCAACGCCCACCACCTGCGGGTGAACGTCGAGTTCCAGCAAGCGGCGCTGCACGTGACAGTCGTCGACGACGGGACCGGCTTCGACCAGCGCCGGGCCATCCGGTCCGACGGCGAGTCACCGTCGCTGGGCATCGTCGGCATGCGCGAGCGCGCGCGACTGCTCGGGGGCTCACTCACGGTGCAATCCACGGCGGGCGTGGGCACCGTCGTCGAGGCGACGCTCCCCTTCGAGCCCCAGCCCTCGGGCACCGTCGGAGCGGGGTCAGCGCCACGAGTATCGTGACCATTAGTCACCGTTTTCAATGAGGGAGGACCACATGTCCCGAAGCGTTATCGTCGCCGGTGCGCGCACCGCCATCGCCAAACTCGCAGGCGGCTTCGCCACCCTGAGTGCCCAGGACCTCGGCGGTGCCGCGATCAAGGGCGTGCTCGAGCGCTCGGGCGTGGATCCCGCGACCGTCGACGCCGTGCTGATGGGTCAGGTCATCCAGGCTGGCCAGGGCCAGATCACCGCTCGCCAGGCGGCGGTGAAGGGCGGTATCCCGATGACCGTCCACGCGACGACGATCAACAAGGTGTGCCTGTCGGGTCTCCAGACGATCTACCTCGCCGACCTGATGATCCGCGCCGGTGAGGCCGACATCATCATCGCCGGCGGCATGGAGTCGATGACCAACGCGCCGTATCTCTTGCCCGGCGCACGCGCCGGCTACCGCATCGGCGACCAGAACGTGGTCGACTCGATGATGTTCGACGGACTGACCTGCGCCTTCGACCAGTGCGCGATGGGACTCGCCACCGAGCGCTACAACGCCGGACGTATCTCGCGGGCCCGTCAGGACGAGTTCTCCGCGCGCAGCCACCAGTTGGCCGCGGCGGCAATTGCGGCCGGTCGTTTCGCCGAGGAGATCGTGCCCGTCGCCGTGCCCCAGCGCAAGGGCGACCCGCGCATCGTCGACACCGACGAGGGCGTGCGTGCTGAGACGACCGCGGAGTCACTGTCCAAACTGCGCGGTGCCTTCGAAAAGGACGGGACCATCACCGCCGGCAACGCCTCGCAGATCTCTGACGGCGCGGCCGCGGTGCTCGTGATGTCGGCCGAACGTGCGGCCCAGCTCGGGCTCACGCCAATCGGCGAACTCGTGAGCTACGGCCAAGTCGCCGGTCCGGACCCGTCACTGTTGGCCCAGCCGTCCAACGCCATCGCCAAGGCCGCCGCCCGCGCTGGTCTCGACCCCAAGGGCATGGACCTCTACGAGATCAATGAGGCGTTCGCCGCCGTCGGTCTCGCCTCGTCAGACGACCTCGGTCTGGACGAGTCCAAGGTCAACGTCAACGGTGGCGCGATCGCGCTCGGCCACCCGGTCGGCATGTCCGGGACACGTCTCGCTCTCTCGGCGCTCATGGAGCTCCGTCGACGCGGTGGCGGCATGGCCGCCGTCGCCCTGTGCGGCGGTGGTGGTCAGGGTGACGCTGCGATCCTGCGATCGCTGTAGTTCACGGGACGAAGCGCTCGACCACGTCGTAGTGGGCTAGCCCCACCGGGCGGTCGTCGGGCAGCGACAACACATAGGCACCGGCCAACGGGTAGTGGCCGTGGCGCAGGTCCTTCGGGGCGCTGCGCGCGAGACCGAGCACCAGTTCGAGGACCGTCGGGTTGTGCGCGACGACGAGCAACGACGTCGTGACGGGGTCGATCGCCGCGAGTTCGATCAAGGCGTCCTCGGCCGAGACGTCGCGCGCGCCGTTGTAGATCAGGCCACTGAACTCGTGGTGCGCGACGAAGCCCGTCCCGTCAAAGGCGAGCGCGAAGGTCTCGCGAGTTCGAGCGGCCGAACTGACGAGCGCGGTAGTAGGCCCGTAGGCGCCGAGAGAGTTGGGGTCACTCGCCCACGCTCGTAACACGGCGCATTGGTCGCGGCCGCGTTCGGCGAGCACACGGTCGATGTCTCGACCACCCGGCTCACCGGGGACGGCCTTGGCGTGACGCACAACGGTCAGATAGCGCACACCACCAGTCTGTCGGATGTTGGGGTCACCCGCTGAGCGCGTGCGACGGCCCACGATAATGCGTCGGCTAGTCGCCGAGTACGTGGCGGCCGTCGATCGCCCGGCCGAGCGTCAGGTCATCGGCGAACTCGAGGTCGCCGCCCACTGGCAGGCCACTCGCGGGCTGTGAGACGACGAGACCCGGGACCTTCAACAGACGGCTGAGGTACATAGCGGTGGCGTCACCCTCCACGTTGGAGTTGAAACACAGGATGACCTCCTTCACGGGACCGTTCAGGCGCTGGACCAGTTCTTGGATCCGGAGTCGATCGGGCGTGACGCCTTCGAGTGGATTGAGCACGCCGTGCAACACGTGATAGGTCCCGTGGAAGGCGCCCGAGCGTTCGACCGCGACGACGTCGGGCGGGCTCTCGACGACGCACACGATCGTCTGATCACGGCGCGTGTCGGCGCAGATCGGGCAGAGTCCGCCGACCTCGGCGATGTTGCAACAGCGTTCACAGAAGGAGAGCTTGGACTTCATGTCATCGAGCGAACGGGCGAGACGAACCACGTCCTCGGCCGGCTGGCGCATGAGCCAGAAGGCGATGCGCTGGGCCGACTTCGGTCCGACTCCGGGAAAACGGCCGAGCTCGTCGACGACCGCCTGGAGCGGTGGCGGGTAGTTCACGAAATCTCCTCGGCTCCGGGGAACATCTCGGTGATGAGATGATCGGCCACTGAATCGACCACCACGACCGGGTCATCGTCATTGACGATCACTTCCTCGTCTACCGGCGACGCGACCGCGTCGGGCTGGGCGCGGGCGACGTCGGCAGGGTGGCGTCAACCTCCCAGACCACGTCAACCGCAGCGTGGAACTCGTGCTCGAGGGCACCGCGCAGGCCCTGTTGGATCCGGTCGGTGTTCTGTCGCAACTCTTCGGTGGCCACCACGAGCACGAGTCGTGTGCCATCGAAAGACCGCACATGGGCGCTTCGCAACAAGAGCTGTGCCGCGCGCGACGTGCGCGGCACCACCTTGGTGAGGAAACGTTCCCGCAGCGATTCGGGGTCTTCGTCTGGCACCACCCGGCTGTCAGACGCCGGAGGAGCGGTCACCGCCGGCGACGGCGTCGGAATCGGCGGGGGTGGAGTCGCGGTCCGTGGCGCTGGTTCCCGCTTCACCGTTGTGGCCGCGCCGATCGGTGGCAGTGATGGTGCGGGCGGCGGAGGGGGTGGGGTCGTGCGGTTGGCACCACGTTCCAGTCGCGTAAGCCGCTCATCGAGTGCCTCGATGGAGTGATCGAGGTCGGGGCGGGCGAGGCGCACCAGCACGACCTCGAGGACGACGACCTTGTCGGGGGCACTCTTCATCTCGCGCATCGCACGCCCAACTGTCTCGAGGATCCGCACCGTTCGCGCGAGTCCAAGCCGGGTCCCCCAGTCGACGAGCCGCTGGCGGTCCGTGTCGACGGCGTCGGCGACGTCGGGGGCGACTTGGAGGAGGAAGACCTGGCGAACGTCACTCACGAAACTCTCGGCGACCTGTTCCGGGTCCCACCCCTCGCGCAGGAGCAGCGCCAACGAGCGAATTGCCGCGGCCGTGTCCCCGCGCTCGAGTGCGTCTAACAGGTCGTCGAATCGGGGCTGGGTGTCGACGAGCGAACCCGTCGCGATCAGCTGGTCGAGGGCGCTCAGCGCGTCGCGCGCGGAACCCCGTCCCAGCCGCACGGCGGCCTCGATCGTCCCCTCGTCGACGTCGAGGCCCGCGGCACCCTGGACATCGTGCAGCAAGGTCGACAGCGTGTCGCCGGCGATGAGTCGGAACTCGAGGTGCTGGGTCCTCGATCGGATCGTCGCCAGCACCTTGTGCGGATCGGTCGTCGCCAGCACGAACACCACGTGCGACGGTGGTTCCTCGAGCGTCTTCAAGAGTGCTGCCGACGCCGACTTGGAGAGCTGGTGGACCTCGTCGACGATGTAGACCTTCCAGCGCCCCGGGGTCCCGTGCCACGCACCCGCGGTGATCTCACGAACGTCGTCGACGCCGTTGTTCGATGCGGCGTCGAGCTCCACGACGTCAAGGGACGACCCTTTGGTGATGGCGACGCAACTCGCGCACTCGTTGCACGCGTCGCCATCGAGGGGATGCTCACAGTTCAACGCCTTCGCCAAGATGCGAGCGGTCGTCGTCTTGCCGGTGCCGCGCGGTCCCGAGAAGAGGTACGCGTGCACGATGCGGCCATTGCGCGTCGCCCCCTGCAACGCCCGCACCACGTGGTCCTGGCCACGGAGCTCAGCGAATCGACCCGGTCGGAACCGCCGGTAGAGGGCGGTGACCCCGTCGAGCGAGGTGGGCGTTTTCGCGTCGGTCATTCCCAAATGCTAATGGGGGCCTGTTCGAGGCCGGAGTCCAAAGC
>JAJZSM010000115.1 GCA_021849765.1 Actinomycetes bacterium
CTCGGTGGCGTAGCCCTGGCCCCAGGCGTCACGCGCGAAGCAGTAGCCGAGTGCCGCGCTGACGTACTGGGGATTCCACCGTCGAAGACTGCACCAGCCAAGAAAGGCGCCGTCGCGGGTGCGCTCGGCCGCGACCCGCACGCCCGTTCCCTCCCGAGCGATCTGCTCGCTCGCCTCGACGAAGGCGTGCGCCTGGTCGAGCGTTCGCCACCGCGGCGAGTCCCAATAGCGCATCACGAGTGGATCGCTGTGCAGAGCGAAGAGTTCGTCGTGGTCGTCGTCGGACACCGGCCGCAGCCGCAGCCGGTCGGTTGAAAGGAGGGGCGTCGTCAACGGCACGGCGTCAGTCTCGTCGTGAAACGAGCGATCGTCAACGCGGCGACGAAGGCGACGGTCGGGTGCACGGTGGCGTCACCCGATCGTGTTACGCGCGGTGGGTTTGTCACTAGTGCGAGTGACGCCAACGCAGGTGGTGCAGGTGCCGGGTGGTCGGTGGCCGGTGCTTCACCCCGTCGGCGAAGACGGTTTGGTCGATCCGGCGCATCGTGGGCAGCCCCGGCAACACCGCGAGCGTGACCGCGATGCCGATGAGCGCGAGCCCGGTGCGCAGGCCGGTCCAGTGGATGAGCACGGTCATCATCAGCGACCCGAGGGCCATCCCCGCGACCTCGCCACCCTCGAGGGCGCCGAGCACCCGTCCGAGCTTGTCGTTGGGCACGATGTGCTGGAGGATCGTGATGGCGTTCACGTCCACCACCGAATTCGCCGCTCCGATCAGCCACATCGACAGCAGCGCCGCACCCAGGGTTGGCAGCACCGCGATGATGACCAGGGGAGCGGCCCACACGATCACGCCCAGGGCAAAGTCCATCGCGAGCTGTGCGCGCTCCATCAGCATGAGCGCGACGAAGCCACCGACGAGGCCCCCGATGCCGAGCAGCGACTCCATGAGGCCCAGTCCCGAACTGCCGATGTGGAGCATCTTCAAGGCGATCGCGACGGTGAACACCGCTGACGCGCCCGCGACGACGCACTGCAAGACGTAGAGCACGACGAGGGTCAGCACGTTGCGGTCATTGCCGATGAGCCGAAAGCCCTGGATGGCGCGTGCGAGGAAGCTCTGGGCACGTGCGTCGCGTTCGTCGGGCGCCTGGCGGAGCAATTCGATGATCTCGGGCGAGCGTTCTGCGTCGGTTGGGGCGTGAATCGAGAAGACGACGATCGCCGACCACACGAACGTTGCCGCGTCGAAGCTGAACGCGGCGGACACGTTCGTGAACGCGAGCAGGAAACCGGCGAGAGCCGGGCCGGCGAAGAAGCCGACGCTCTCGATCGTGCTCGAGACGACGTTGGCCCCGGCGATCTCGTCGTGATTCTTCGCGAGCGTCGGCAGGATCGAGGCCTGGGAGGGCCGGAACGCCGTTCCGGCGAGGCCGACGAGCACGACGAGGACGTAGACGTACCACTTCGAGCCGTGCAGGGCGATGATGGTCGCCGCGAGCGCTACCAAAACGAGTCGGACGAGATCCGACGCCACCATGATGATCCGCCGGTCGTACTGGTCGGCCAGGGTCGACGTGAATGGCGCCACCGACGCGATGGCGACGTAGCGCACGACCGCGAGCACCCCGACGGCGGTCGCTCCGCCGCTGCGATAGACGAACACCACGGCGCTGAGCGAGAAGACGCCGTCGCCGATGAGCGAGACCCCGAAGGCGAGGAAGATGCGTCGCAGGGCGGGATTGGCGAAGACGTTCGCCATGGCCGTCTTTGACGAGCGCAACTCCTCGCGAACCTGACTCATCGACCGCTCCTCACGTCACCTTCACTCGAGAATGGCGACCTCGCCGCAACCCCCATTCGACAAACACCGCTGCCGTTGGCCTCAACCCGCCCGCGACTCGGTCCGCGGACCCGACCTGGCTCAGTCGACCGCGCGATTGGCCAGCATCTCGAAGTGCTCGTAGAGACGCGCTTCGCCGAGTTGACCGCGCAGCGTTTGGGCGTACGAACCGACCTTGGCCCACATGCCCTCGATCCAAAACAGGTCGCTCAGCAGCTCCCACGCCAGCACGCCGTGCTTGACGAGCGCGCCCGCCGTCTCGCCGAACATAAGAACGGTGCGGGCCGCGTCGGCGCTCGCCGTGTCGGTCGTGGCGTCGAAGCCTTCGCGGAAGATATCGGACATGGCGGAATCAAGTCCGATTTCGCTGCTCCAGCGCACCAGGTCCATGAACACCTTTGCGTCGTCATGGGTCACCGCCATGTCGTCCCCCTTTGCGGCACCGCCGCTGGTCACTCGTCTGGTGGCCCAAGCACGCCCCGCTTCGGCCAACCATATAGAGCGCGAGTCCATTACGGCGTTTTGATAGTTGAGAGAATTCTTTGCGATTCGCGTGCGCATCTGCTCGTCCAGGCGCAAAGAGCACTCGTCGCTCGCAGCGTTAGGCTCTCGCAGTGACCCCACCGGACCAGTCTCGAATCCACAACGCCGCTATTGCGAGCCGGGTGATGACGCCCGACGAGGCGGCCGAGTTCATCCGGCCCGGTGACAACGTGGGCATGAGCGGGTTTACCGGGGCCGGGTACCCCAAGGAAGTGCCTGGCGCGCTCGTACGCCGGGTCGAGGCGGCGGCCGCGCGCGGGGACCGATTCGCGGTGAGCGTCTGGACCGGTGCCTCGACCGCGCCCGAGCTCGACGGCGCCCTCGCGGCCGTCGACGCGATCGATCTGCGCATGCCCTACCAGTCGGACCCAGTCAGCCGCGCCAAGATCAACGCCGGCCTCGTCGACTACCTCGACCTGCACCTCTCACACGTCGCCCAGATGGTGTGGGAGGGCGCCTTCGGGCACCTCGACGTCGCCGTAGTCGAGGTGGCCGGCGTCACCGCCGACGGCAATCTCATCCCGTCCTCGTCGGTCGGCAACAACAAGACCTGGATCGACCAGGCCGATCGCGTGATCCTCGAGGTGAACGCCTGGCAGCCCGAAGCGTTTGCGGGCATGCACGACGTCTACTACGGGACCGCCCTGCCGCCGCAGCGCAAGCCGATCCAGATCGTCTCGGCCTCGGACCGCATCGGCGTGCCCTACCTGCGCTGTGCGCCCGAGAAGATCGTCGCCGTGGTCGAGACCTACGCGCCCGATCGCAATACCGCCTTCAAGCCGGTCGACGAGACCTCCCAGCTCATCGCCCAGCACCTCCTCGAATTCCTCGCCCACGAGGTGAGACACGACCGTCTGCCGGCCGGGCTGCTGCCTCTGCAGTCGGGCGTCGGCAACATCGCCAACGCGGTGCTGCGCGGACTCGACGGGGGGCCGTTCCGCCCGCTCACCGCCTACACCGAGGTCATCCAGGACGGCATGCTCGCCCTCTTGCAGTCGGGCACGATGGACTCGATCTCGGCGACCGCCTTCTCGTTGAGTGAGGAGGGCGCGGCCGACCTGCACGCCAACATCGCCGACTACCGCCAGCGGATCGTGCTGCGGCCCCAGGAGATCAGCAACCACCCCGAGGTGATCCGCCGACTGGGCTGCCTGGCGATGAACGGCGCCATCGAGGCCGACATCTACGGCAACATCAACTCGACCCACGTCATGGGCACGAGCATCATGAACGGCATCGGGGGATCGGGCGACTTCGCGCGCAACGCCTACGTCGCGATGTTCCTGACGCCCTCGACCGCCAAGGGCGGCGCGATCTCCTCGATCGTTCCCATGGTGAGTCACGTCGACCACACCGAGCACGACGTGCACGTCATCATCACCGAACAGGGTGTGGCGGACCTGCGCGGCCTCGCGCCACGTCGTCGCGCCCAGAAGATCATCGACCAGTGCGCGCACCCCGACTACCGTCCCATGCTCCAGGACTACCTCGACCGGGCGAGCGCATCGGCGTCGGGCAAGCACACGCCCCACCTGCTCGACGAGTCGCTGTCGTGGCACGCACGATTCCTGCGCGACGGCACGATGCGCCTCCGCTGACGCCGCCTGGCGCCACCTCGGCACCACTGGTCAGTGCCGGGCGCTACCGACGCGTCGGGGTCGACCCAAAGACCACCACGGCCGACGCGGACGAATCCAGGGGACCGGCCGACGCCGAGTAGATTCGCCCCGTGTCAGAAATCACCAACGAGACCGTGACCTCGATCGAAGCGACGCTCGATCGCGTCGAACGAGCCCTCGAACGCCTGCGCGCCGGGACCTACCGGCAGTGCCAGGTGTGCTCGCGAGCCATCGACGAGGCCGACCTCATCGCGAACCCGCTCGTGAGCCACTGCGGGGAGCACCCCGAACTGGGCTGAGCGCCTCGCGGACCGCGGCTACTTCTTGGTCGCCCAGAAGATCTCGGCGATCGCGTCGATCTCGCTCAGGAGGCGGTCGGCCACGACGACGTCGTTGGTCTTCTTGGCGTCGCCGGCGGACTTGGTCGCCATCCAGAACAGGTCGTGCAGGTTCGGGAACTGCTTGAGGTGCTCGACCTTGAAGTAGTCGGTCCACAGCACCCACAAGTGGTGCTTGACGAGCTCGCAGCGCTCTTCTTTGATGATGGTGGCGCGGACCTTGAAGTCGGGGTCGCTCGAGGCGTTGTACTTCTCCATGGTGGCCTTCACGGACTGGGCCTCGATGCGCGCCTGGGCGGGATCGTAGACGCCGCACGGCAGGTCGCAGTGGGCGTAGACGCTCAGCGCAGTGGTGCGCGCGTCGAGCAGTTCGGTGAGACGAGAGACGATCGACATGGTGGGCCTTTCGGGTGCTGGCACCCCGAGGGTGCGTTTCGCGGGTACTGCCAGGCAGGTTAGTCAGTTCCCTCGGATATCGTTCGCTCGTGATCAGGCCGCTGACGACCGTCGTGCGCCGGATCGCCGTCGTGGGCAGTTCGATGGAGCCGACCTACCGCGACGGCGACCGGCTGACCGCCGTGCGACGGTGGCGTCGCGTGCGCGTGGGCGACGTGGTCGTGGTGCCCGATCCGCGCGACCCGACGCGCCCGCTGCTCAAGCGCTGCGCCGCGCGCGACGCCAGGCGCCTGGACCTGCGCGGGGACAACCCGTCGGCATCCACCGACTCGCGCGACTTCGGCTGGGTCGAGGAGCGCCGGGTGCGCTGGCTCGTGGTGCAGTCATCGGGTGGCCACGACCAGGGGCGCCGTTAGGCTGCCCCTATGGCCCGTCTCGCGGTTCTCTCGTATCACACGTCGCCGCTCGCCCAGCCTGGCACGGGCGACGGCGGCGGCATGAACGTCTACGTGCGCGAGCTCTCGAGCGCGCTCGCGCGCCTCGGCCACGAGGTCGACGTCTACACGCGCCGCGACGACCCGCACCTGCGCGACTCGATGCTCGTCGAACCCGGCTTTCGCGTCCACCACGTCACCGCGGGCCCGCCGACGCCACTCGGGCGCGAGGACTTCGAGCGCTACGTCGACGAGTTCGCCGACGGGGTCTCGGCCTCGTTTCGCTGCACCGGCGCACCCGACGCGATCCACGCGAACTACTGGC
>JAJZSM010000116.1 GCA_021849765.1 Actinomycetes bacterium
GGTACTGGTCATCGACAACTACGACTCGTTCGTCTACAACCTCTATCAGTACCTCGCCGAACTCGGCGCCTCGCTGCGCGTCGTGCGCAACGACGAGTTGACTAACGACGACCTAGCCGGCGCCGCCTTCGACGGCGTGCTCATCTCGCCCGGACCGGGACACCCTCGCGACGCGGGACGCTGTCGCGACGTGATCGAGACCTGCGCGGCGGCCGAGCGGCCGATGCTTGGGGTCTGCCTCGGTCACCAGGCCCTCGCTGACACCTTCGGCGCGTCGGTGGTGGCGGCGCCCGCGATCGTGCACGGGCAGGCGAGCCTCGTCGAACACGAGGGGCGCGGCGTCTTCGCCGGACTGCCACGACCCTTCGCGGCCGGTCGTTACCACTCGCTCGTGGTGGACGCGGCCACGTTGCCCGTTGATTTCGAGGTCACCGCACGAGCCGACGGGGTCGTCATGGGGATTCGCCATCGCGAGCTGCCCCTCGAAGGCGTCCAGTTCCATCCCGAATCAGTGCTCACCGAGAGCGGCTACAGCCTGCTCGCCAACTGGCTCGAGGTGTGCGGGTCGAGTGACGCGCGTGAGCGGGCGATTACGCTCAACGAGCGCAGCGGCGAGGTGCGCCGGTCCCTGCCGGACCTGACCCGGGTCAGCTGAGCGGACGATCCACCACCAGGCGAGTCTCGACGACGCCATCGGCGAGGCGCTCCACGCGGTAGGCGGCGGGACCGGTCTCGGGATCGACCGGCTGGTCGGCGACGACGCTCACGACCTCGGTGCCGTGATACCAGACGCCGACGTGGTCGTCGGTGGCGTAGGCGACCGACGGCAGTGAGCCGTCGCCCACCAGGCGATGCAGGAGGGGACGTCGTTGGCTTTCGGAGTCGTAGTGGACGCCGTTGGCGTAGGGGACGAGGGCCAACCCGTCGTCGACGGGTCGCAGCGTCGGGCCGTAGGAGTCCGTCGTGCCGCCCACGTGCCAGCAGAGGCTGCCCGCTGACACGCCAGCGAGGATGACACCGGCCTCCCAGGCGGCGCGCATCGCGTCGTCGACCTCGTGCAGGCGCCAGAGCGCCAACAGGTTGGCCACCGATCCGCCACCGACCCAGACGAGGTCGCTCCCGAGGAGTCGCTCATCGGGCGCCGCGGAGGGCTGGGGAAATAGCCGGAGCTGGGTGACGTCGCACCCCACCGCGTTAAACGCCTCGTAGAGCATTGCGTAGTAGACGTCGGCGTCGCCGCTGGCGGTAAGCACGAGGCAGACGCGGGGTCGCGGCGAACCGGTCAGCGCGAGGGCGTCGAGGAGCATCGCGCCCGGCCGGACTGTCTGCTGGACTGGGCCCGGGTTGAAGCCACCGGACGTGGCGAGGATACGTCGAATCGTCATCCTCCGGTTCTAATCGAACGGCGGCGTGGAATTGGGTCTGCCTAGGATACGAGCGACGAGACGATCGGACTTCGAGGAGGACTATGCCGAGCCTGGCGGCCATTGATGAGCGCATTGATCAACTGCTGAAGGACTTCCCACCGGCGACGACGGACGCGGTGACCTTCCTGCGCGCCCAGTTCGATCTCGGCATCGCGTGGACCCACTTCCCCGAAGGCGACGGTGGGCTGGGTGGCACGCCGGCCGATCACCAACACGTGCTCAAGCGCCTGACCCGCGCGGGAGCGCCATCGGCGGCGATGCGCAACGTCATTGGCTACGGCATGGTCGCACCGACCCTTGTCGTGCACGGCACCGAGGCCCAACGCAAGCGCTACCTGCGGCCACTGTTCAGCGGTGAGGAGATCTGGTGCCAGCTCTTCTCCGAACCCGGCGCGGGCAGTGACGTGGCGGCGCTCGCGACGCGCGCAGTACGAGACGGCGACGAGTGGCGTCTGGACGGCCAGAAGGTATGGACCACGCTCGCGCACATCTCGGCGTTCGGGCTCTTGATCGCGCGCACTGACCCGAACGTCGCCAAGCACCGAGGGATGACCGCGTTCCTCGTCGACATGCGCGCTCCGGGCGTCGACGTTCGCCCGCTGTACCAGATCACCGGTGAGGCGGAGTTCAACGAGTGCTTCTTCAATGACGCCCGAGTCAACGACGACCAGCGCCTGGGTGACGTGGGCGACGGCTGGCGGGTTGCGCTGACGACGTTGATGAACGAGCGGGTGTCGATCGGGGGCACGGTGCCGTCGCGCGGGAGCGGTCTCATCGGCGAGGCGACGAAGATCTGGCGCGAGCGGTGGGCGACGAGGACAGACGCACACGCCATGGCCCTGCGCAGCGAGTTGCTGGCGTCGTGGGTGCGCAACGAAGTCGCCCGGCTGACCAACTGGCGCGCGAGCGACTTGCGGCGCGCGGGTACTCCCGGACCCGAGGGCTCGGCCGCGAAGCTCGTCTTCGCCGAGGAGAATCAGCGCACGAGCACGCTGTGCGTGGACCTGCTCGGCGCCGATGGGATGCTCTATGGCTCGAACTTCCCGCTGTTGCGCCCGTCGGAGTCGGCGTTCAACAGCGCCGACCCGCGCAAGGCCTTTCTGCGCATGCGTGCGAACTCCATCGAGGGCGGCACGAGCGAGGTCATGCGCAACATCATCGGCGAGCGAGTCCTCGGCCTGCCCGGCGAACCGCGGGTCGACAAGGACGTCGCCTGGAAGGACGTTCCGCGCAGCTAGGTCCGAGGGACGAGCGTCTCGGCGAAGAACTGATACGTGCGCGCGGTGGCGTCGCGGGCCGCGGCCTCGTTGTAGACCGCCGGACGGGCGTCACAGTTGAACCCGTGCTCGGCGTCGGCGTAGCGGATGATCTCGGCGCCGTATGGCGACGAGCTCGTTGCCGCGCGCAGGGCCTCCACCTGCTCGACGGGAATGCCCTTGTCGCGGTCGCCGTAGAAGCCCCGCCAGGCGCAGCGCAGGTCGCTGGCGAGTTCGAGCAGCGACGGCAGACCGAATCGGCCCGTCTCGACGCCGCCGCCGTAGAACGAGGCGGCGGCACCAACGCCGCCGAGGGTGGCCGCGTAGAACGTCACGGACCCGCCCATGCAGTAGCCGACCACGCCCGTGGAGGCACTCTCGTAACCCGCGTCGACGAGGAAGCGGCTGGTCGCCACGAGGTCGTCGGTCAGGCCTTCGCGGCTCAGCGACCCGACCGCGGCCATCGCGTCGGGAAACTGGTCGTAGGGGATCTCCGGTGAGCCGATCCGGTGGAACAGCTCGGGCGCGACGGCGTAGAAGCCCTCGTCGGCGAAGCGCTGGGCGACCGAGCGGATGTGGTCGTTGACGCCAAAGGCCTCTTGGATCACGATCACTGCTCGGGGTGCGGTCGTGTCCCCCGCGACGTGCAGTGGCGTACCCGACGCCAGGATGTGACGAGTGGTCATGAGAAATCCGGTCCTTTCGTTCGAGTGCGCTTGAGTTCGTAGAAGCCCGGCGTCGCCGCAATCGCGAGCACGCCGTCAAAGAGCCGTCCGGCGGCCTCGCCCTTGGGCGCGGGCGTGACGACGGGTCCGAAGAAGGCGACGTCGCCGACGTGGATGACTGGGGTGCCGACGTCGTCACCGACGGGATCCATCCCGCGGTGGTGACTGGCTCGAAGGAGTTCGTCGTAGTCCGTCGTCGATCCGGCCTCGGCGAGATCCCGTTCGAGCCCGGTTTCGGCCAGCGACTCGGTGATGATCACGAGGTCGTCGCGCAGTCCCGCGACGTGGCGGCGGTGACCCATCGCGCCGTAGAGCGGACCGAGGACCGCGTTGCCGTGGCGCGCTTCGGCCGCGATCAGGACCCGAACCGGCGCCCACGCGCGTTCGAGGATGCGCACGTAGTCATCGTTCAGGTCGCGGCCCTCGTTAAGCACTGCCAGGCTCATGACGTGAAAACGAACCTCGAGGTCGCGAACAGTCGCGGCCTCGAGCAGCCATCGTGAGGTGATCCACGCCCAGGGACAGGCGGGGTCCACCCAGAGGTCCACGGGCTGGGTCACGCGGGGGTCCTCGCCTCGACGTATGCCCGCAGCACCGTCGAGACGACATTCGTGACGCGCACCGTCATGGGCAGGTCCAGCATTTCGTCGATGCCATGGGCGTTGGAGTTCGGGCCGAGGACGCCAGTGGCGACGAACTGAACCCCGGGATAGCGGCGACCGAGGGAGGAAAGGAAGGGGATCGAACCCCCTTCTCCGGTGAACCCGGCGGACTTGCCGAAGACGTCGACCGATGCCTGGTCGACGACCTCGGCGAGCCACGGCTCGAGTTCGGGTGCGACCCACCCGTGCGCGGTGTTCGTCGCGCGCAACGCGATGTGCGCGCCATACGGTGGGTCGCTGAGGAGGGTCCGCTCGATAGCCGCGTACACGTCCTGTGGATCGACGGTGGGTGGGAGCCGCATGGAGAGCACGGCGGTCGTTTGCGGGCGAACGACGTTGCCCGCGATCGAAGGTTCGGGCACGCCACCGATGCCGATGATCGAGAGCGCCGGGTACCAGGACTGACGCACGATGCGCTCGGCGTCCGTGTCGCCCATGAGCTCAACGCCCTCGAGGGTCGGCATCTCCTTGGCGACGAGGTCGTCAAACTCCTCGGCCAGCGCCGTGGCGGCCGCGGTGACCTCGGCGGGAATCGTTGCGTTGGCCTCGGGCAGCAGGATCCGACCCGTGTCTGCGTCCTCGATGCGGTCCAGGAGCTGTCGAAGGATGCGAAAGGACGATGGCACGACGGCGCTGCCACTGCCACTGTGGATGCCTCGTTCGAGCACGCTGACTCGGACCTCGGTGTTGACGAGCCCGCGCAGTGACGTCGTCACCCACAGACGGTCGTAGCTGAGCGCCCCTGAGTCGAGGCACACGAGCAACGTGACGTCCCCGAGTGTGTCCTTCAAGTGGTCGAGGTAGGCGTCGAGGTCCTCGCTGCCGCTCTCCTCGCTCGCTTCGATGACGATCGCGATTCGCGGGTGCGCGACGCCCTCGTTGACGAGGGCGGCTACGGCGAGGCCAGCGCTGAAGGTCGAATACCCGTCGTCGGCGACGCCGCGCGCAAAGATCCGGTCGCCGCGCCGCACGGGGACGAAGGGGTCCAGGCCATCGGACCAGTCGCCGAGCGGCGGCTGCTTGTCGAGGTGACCGTAGATGACGACGGTGCCCTCCACCGGCGCAGTCGCTTCGAGGATGGCCGTCACCAGCGGCGTTCGGCCCTCGAGGTGATTGACCTCGACGGTTGCGTGCGGCAGTGTCGACGACAGCCAGTCGGCGAGCAGGATCGCTGCGCGATCGAGCTCGCCGTTCTCGGCCCACGCCTCGTCGAACGAGGGGGAGAGGCAGGGGATGGTCGCGTAGTCGAGCAGTGTGGGCAAGGCTAGGCGTTCGAAATCTTGTAGGGAGAGTTCCGGCACGCAGTCGAGGTTAGCGGTCGGTCACTGGGCCGTCGACGACGCGCCAGCAGTAGTGGGCGACCGCGGAGCGATACCCTTCGAACTGCGCCCCGGCGTCGCGCAGCGCT
>JAJZSM010000117.1 GCA_021849765.1 Actinomycetes bacterium
TCCTGAGGCTCGAGGAGCAGTTGGGTGATCAGGCCCGGTTCCTCGGCGCGTCGTCTTTGTCGGGGGCGGTCGGTGGCAACAACCCATAACATCACGACGAAGCAGAAGGGCCACATCCAGTGGCTCTATCCGCTCTCGATTGTGACGGCCATCGCCATGGTGGTCGCGTGGTTCCCCCTCGGCACGCTGCTCCATCAACAGGGCCAGTTGACGGCCACCGCCCAACAGATCGCGGTGATCAAGCGTGAGCAGCAGGCCCTGTCGGCCCAGCAGCGCACGATCGCGACCAAGGCCGAGGCCGCGATGCTCGCACGCCAGCTCTATCAACTGGTCAACCCCGGTCAGAGCCTCATCCAAGTGCTCCCAGGTACGTCCGCGGCCGAGGGGGTGGGCAGCGGTGACCCCGGGTATCAGCCACTCGTGGCCCCCTCGTCGGTGTCGGGAACTCCGGTTCCGACTACGCACAGCCAGTCGACCGGTTCGGGCGGGTTCTTCTCGCGACTCGTTCGCACGCTCGAGTTCTGGCGTTGAGCACGTTTCGCGATGCGTCGCGGGACGATCTGCTCGTCGTCGAGTCATTGATCGGTCGTCCACTCGCGGGCCGCTGTGCGGTCGTGGTGCGCCGACTCGACGGACGGCCTGTCGTGATTGAGAACGAGCCTCACCTGCGCGACGGGACGCCGATGCCGACGCTGTACTGGCTGGTCGACCGCGAGCTACACGCGTCGGTGAGCCGTCTCGAAGGCGAGGGTGGGGTCCACCGCTTTGAAGCGCTCGTCGACCCCGTCGAGTTGGCGGCGGCTCACGACGACTACGCCCGGCGCCGTGACGCGGCCATTGTCCAACGTGGTGCGGTGGCGCCCGTGGGGGGTGTCGGCGGGACGCGCCTGGGGGTCAAGTGCCTCCACGCGCACCTCGCGAACTTTCTCGTCGGAGCGAACGACCCGGTGGGCGCGCTGGTGGCCGCGGCCGTCGAGCTACCCGAACTGCGTGTCGAGGACGTCCGTGCCTGAGCCAGTGGCGGTCGTCGACTGCGGGTCGAACTCGACGCGCCTTCTGATCGCCGATGGCTCCGGGCGAACCCTCGAGCGGGCGATGCGGATCACCCGACTGAGTGCGGGCGTCGACGCGTCGGGACGCTTGGCGCCCGACGCTATGGCGCGGACTTTCGCGGTGCTCGGTGAGTACCGGGCGCTCATGGACCGTCACCACGTGGGAGCGGGGATGGTTGTCGGCACCTCGGCCATCCGCGACGCGATCAACCGCGACGAGTTCGTCGACGAAGCACGCCGACTTACGGACGTCGAGGTCCGGGTGCTCGACGGACGCGCCGAGGCCGAGTTCTCCTACGAGGGGGCGACCGCCGGACTGGCGCGGGACGACCGCGCGACAATGATTGTTGACGTCGGCGGGGGCAGCACCGAGCTGGCGGTACGCCTCGATGGCGTGCTGCACGCGGTGTCGATGCAGCTGGGTTGCGTGCGCGTCACCGAGCGCGCACTCGGGCGTGAGGCCGTGACCAACGCGAGACGTCGGGCGGCCGAACAGATGATCGATGACGCGCTCGACGCGGCGATGGCGACGGACCCGACCCTCGCGTCCGTGCCGGGCGGCGTTCGCCTCGTCGGACTGGCCGGCACCGTTGCCACGTTGGTCCAACTGGACCGGGGACTGGGGACCTACCGGCGCGAGGCCGTCCACCACCAGCTGCTCTCGCGCCGTACCGTCCAGGACTGGCGCGACCGTCTGGCCGTCGAGTCACCCGAACAACGGCTCGCACACGCCGGGATGGTGTCGGGTCGAGAGGACGTCCTCGTCGCGGGTCTGATGGTGCTCGACGCGGTCATGGACCGGGTCGGGGCGCTGGACCTGCTCAGCTCGGAGAGCGACATCCTCGACGGCGTCGCCGCGTGGTTGCTGCGGTGACGCGGGGTGTCTCGACAACCTGGCACGATGGTGGGGTGAGGTGGCGACGGTGACAGTGCGTGGGACGCTCTATTCGCCGGTAACCCTGCACGGGCGACGCGTGGTGCTTCGCACGCTCAACGAGCAGGACTACGACGGGTGGCTCGAGGTGCGCACCCGCTGCCACGACTGGCTCGTGAAGTGGGAGCCCCGTTCGGCCCACTCGTCGCACCTGGCCGAGGACCAACGGAGCTTCGAGAGCCGTTGCGCGCTGCGCGAGCGCGAACGTCAGTTGGGCAGCGGCTACGGGTTCGGCATCTTTTACGACAACCGGTTCGTGGGCGAGCTCACGCTCTCCTCGATCCAACGGGGTCCGCTGCAGTCGGCGTTCGTCGGCTACTGGATCGACGAGGCGGTCGCGGGACGGGGGCTGATGCCCGAATCGGTGGTCGTCGTGCTGCAGTTCGCCTTCGAGACGTTGCGCCTGCACCGCATCGAGATCAACATCATCCCGCGGAACCGGGCGTCGCGGCGGGTCGTCGAGAAGCTCGGCCTGCGCTTCGAGGGCGTCGCCGAGCGCTACCTCGAGATCGACGGCGCCTGGGAGGACCACGGCCGCTACGCGATCACCGCCGAGGAGTGGGCCGACCGGGCACCCCAACTGGTCGCCGACTGGCTGCTCCCACGCGCCGACTGACCTAGACCGCTTCGATAGCGCGCCCGACGAGACCTGCGACGTCGGTGGTGCGCACGGCGCCCCCAAGGGCCGCGGCGATGCTCGTCGCGCCGATGGCGTCGTCGCGAGACAGCACGATCAGCGCGTCCTCGGCGCTACGGGCGATCACGAGTCCCTGGACGCGCGCGGCGCGCGCGACGCGCGCGACGGTCTCAGGTGACACGTCCGCGGCAGCGACGACGACTGGGTTCACGTGGTGCGTGCGCGGCAGCGCCCGCAAGTCCGCGATCATCGCGAGGGGGGCCGAGCGCAGGTGTACGGAGGATCCGCCGACGTCCTCCCAGGTCACCGGGTGCGCGAGCACCGTGAGACCGAGTCGGCGCGCGAGCAGGAAGAACTCCGCGTCGTAGGCGAACCCGTCGACCATGCCCAACAGCCCGAGGAGTCGGGCGGGCCCTCGACGGAACGCCTTGGCGCCGCACTGGGTGTCCACGAGGGTGACCCCGGTGTAGTGGCGCACGAGTCGGTTGAACACCCGGCCAGCCAGGGTGCGCGTGCGCGACTCGTAGCGCAGGTGGCCGTCGTGGGCCCGCGAACCGGCTACGAAGTCGGCGCGTTCGAGCTCGTCGACCATCGCCCGGTAGTGGTGCGGATCGATGGCCATGTCGGCGTCCACCGTGAGCAAGCGCTCGCCGCGTGCCACCGCGACCCCGAGGCGCACGGCCGCACCCTTGCCCCGGTTGGACGGCTGTTGGACGACGAGGCGATGGGGGAGCTCACCGTAGACGGCGAGGGCCTCGCGAGCCGTGTCGTCGGTGGAACCGTCGTCGACGATCACGAACTCGGTGCGCTCGACGTCGAGGTCGTTGAGAAAAGGTCGGAGTCGTTCGAACCCGCGGCGCAGTCGTTGGGCCTCATTGAACGCGGGCACGACGACGGTGATGTCGATGTCGGGGTCGTTAGGGTCGGGCGGCACCGATGAGTCCGAACGTGAAGATGGGCGCGTAGCTGATCCGCGTGCCGGCACTGGCGGCCGCGATGATGGTGTTCGTGCCCCACGGGCCGCTGCCCGCGTACATCACGACGTGGTCGACCAGGTGGTCGCCGTCGAGGTTGTAGTAGAAGAGCAGGTCACCCGGTTGGAGCTGACTGAGCGGGATGTGACGCAGGGCCGGCCATTGGGTCTCGGTGGTGCGTGGGATCTGGAAGCCCGCGCGTGCCCACGCCCACTGGACGAGTCCCGAGCAGTCAAAGCCCTGACCGGGGGTCTCGCCGCCCCAGACGTAGGGCACACCGATCTGGGAGACAGCGGCCGCGAGCGCCGCACGCCCGGCGGCCGAGCCCGCGGTGCCCCCGGTGAAGATCGGCGGTGTCGCGGCTTGGATCGCGGCGAGCACGAGGTTCGCGGCGCTCTGGCCGCCGACGGCCGAGGCCGCCGCGACTGCGGCCTGCTCCTGGGCGACGTCGCGGACCTTCGCGGCGGCCGTGCCGACTTGGACCTCGTAGGCGATGATCTGCTTCTTCAGCGACTGGGTCACCGCGGTCAGCGTGGCCTGGGTCGACGCCTCGTTGCGGATGTTCTGCTGGAGCAGGTCGCGCATGGTGTTCTCTTGCTGGTGGGCCTGGATCCGCTGGGCCGCCAACTGGGCGATTGTCGAGTCGAGTGAGCGCTTCTCGTCCTGGAAGCGGGTTCTGATCTTGGTCAGGTTGCCGATGGCCTGGTTCTGGTACTCGGTGCGCGCGTCACTCGAAGTCACCGGCTGGTTGAAGAGCGAGATCGTCTGGGCGATCGCCGCTGCGAAGACGTAGGCGCGCACGACCGCGCTCACCAGTTGGCGTGACGTGGCCGCGATCGCTGCGCGCTTGATCGTCTCGCGCCCCTCAAGCCGTTTGACGTTGATCGTGATCGTGGCGAACTGGACCTTCGCGGCGTCGTAGGCGTTCGCGGTGGACTCGCTCGTGCGCTGCTGTTGGGCGAGGGTCGCCGACAGCGCGGCGATCTCGGCGCGGGTTTGAGCGATCGTCTGTGCGCTCGAGTTCAAGGGGAGCGCCGTCGTGACCATCGCCACGACCGCCATCGCGGCGATAAATCGGGTCATGAGTGAACGGGCCGTGCCCCGACGACGCACGTGGTTCATTATTTCAGCCTAACGGGAGTGGACGGTTTGTCACGGTCTCACACAAACCATCTACCGAGTCGGAGCCCGGCGAGTCGGTAGATGGGCGCGGGCCATGGACGTGGGGTCGGTGCGGTGCACGAGTGGACAACCACGAGATTCTCGAGCGCGGCGCCGATGCGTTACGGTGTCAGGCACGACCGCGCGGGGGCGTAGCCCAATTGGCAGAGGCAGGGCGCTTAAACCGCCTCCAGTGAGGGTTCGAGTCCCTCCGCCCCTACGCGTTCGGTCAGTGCGCGCTTTTTTAGTAGCGTTGCCCCCGTGGCTAAGAGCGCAGCGGGAAAATGGGTCAGCCGAGTCGGATCGTCGGGTGGCGGTCGGTCCTACAAGAAGTCGAGGCCGTCTAACTTCTACGGCGCGATCGTCGTCATCGTGGTGCTTGGGCTGGCAGCGACGGTACTGGCCCGCTACGAATACCAGAACCCGAGTGCCGGTTCGCCCTCCACGCCACCGACCATCGGCACGACGTGGTACGCCGCGCTCTCGATCGACGACTGCGGGACGCCGGTCACCCTGGCACCGAACCCCTCGACGACCGGCGGTTTCACCCTCGAGTCGAACAATGTGATCAAGGTGAGCCCGGTGACCAAGGCCGACGCCGGCAACAACGCAACCCTGGCCCAGTTCACGCGTGAGTACACGGGACAGAATCACACC
>JAJZSM010000118.1 GCA_021849765.1 Actinomycetes bacterium
TCTGGGCGCACGTGCAGGCCCGCCTCGCGAGCTCGTCGCGTGTTCAGACTGAGCAACGAGTGGGCGTCGCCCGGTCCCTCCCAGAGTGGCAGGTCACCAGGGCCGACCCCCGCGTCGATAAGGCGCTGTCCGTCCACCCAACGCAAGCGGGTTCCCGATGGCCCGACAGCCGCGACCACCGCATCCAAAAAGTCGCCGAAGGTGAACGGCGGCGGCGGTCCGGCCACGTGAAAGATCCCTCCCGAGGTCCCGGCCCGCGTCACGACGAAATCGGCGAGGTCGCGCACGTCGATTACCTGAAACGGATTGGCCCGCGGCCCCGGGGCCAGCACGTCGCCGCCGCGAGCGATGCGTTCGACCCACCACGTGAAGCGGTAGGTGTGGTCGAAGGGCCCGGCGACGTAGGTCGGGCGAATGATCGTGGGCTCCACGCCGTTCCACGACGAACCGCCCGGACCGAATCCTTCCTGGGTGGCGACCTCGCAGAGATACTTGAGGCCGCCGTAGGTCGCGGAGTTCACGACCTCGGTCGAGGGATCCTCCAGGGTCACCACAGGCGCGTCTTCGGTGTCGAGCGTCGCGGTACGCGGCTCGTACACCGAGATCGACGAGACGTGCACGTAATGGCCCCCACGCCCCGCGAGGGCCCGCGCGAGACTGGAGACCTGTCGCGGCACGTACGCCGAGGAGTCGAACGTGACGTCGTACTCTCCCTCGAGAGACGCCAAGTCGGCGTCGACGTTGCGATCCCCCAGGATGTTCACCACCCCATCGAACAACCCAGGATTGGTCTTGCCCCGGTGAAAGATCGTGACCTGATCGCCGCGCGCGAGAAAGGCCTCGACCACCGCACGACCAACGAACTGCGTACCTCCGATGACCAGGACTCTCATGGGCGAATACTGTCACACAATCGCAATACTCCCGCGCTCGCACCCTCGGTACGCTTTTGACAACGGGAGATCGTTGCGGGCGGTGGCCGGCCCCGCGAAGGAGTCACGTGGCACGTATCAGGGGACTTCTCCTGAGCATTCTCATTGGTGGCGTTGTCCTCGCCGCGTGTGGGGCCGCGTCGACGCCGCCGCCGTCGAGCTCCCCGCAGTCGCTTCCTCGATGTACGAGCACGGATCTACGCGTCGAGATCGGCGTCGCCAACGTGGCGATGGGGCACGTGGGCCAGCAGATTCGCCTAAAGAACGTGTCGCGGGGGTCGTGCACGCTCAGGGGCTACCCACGACTGCAGATGCTCAACGCTGCGGGCGCTCCAATCACAACCCGACTGCATGTTGGAGCCGACTACATCGTGCCGCCGATCCCGGTGCAGACCGTCACCCTCGCCCCGGGAGGCGCCGCAGGCTTCCTCGTGGGCTACGAAAGCGCCACGGGATTCCAATCGCTCACGTGTCCAACCTCGAGCACGATCAGCATCTATCCGCCCCACGACACAACGGCGCTACGCGTGCACTGGCACCTCGCCCCCTACGGGGGGAGCGTGACCGCCCTGCGCTGCGGGATCCTGACCGTGTCACCGATCGCGCGAATCTCTCAGCTTGGTCAGTAGTTTGAGCGTGTCGACCAGTACCGATACACGGCGATGAATGTCCAGATCCCCTCGACGACGCCGAAGGGCCACGCCCCGGAGAAGAAGCCGTAGACGCTCGAGAGCGCACAGCCCAACGCGAACGCCAATATGAAGCGCCGCGAACGCGATTCGAGCGCGTACATCGTCATCATGAACGTCAGAGCCACCACGCCGAAGATCGTTAGTCCCACGAAGTCACTCTAGGAAGGACCACTCCACGACCCCGGCCACTAGCGTGAAGGAGTGGCTTCGACGTGCGGACTCGGACGACTCCTCAGTGGCGGCGCGATGGGCTACCTTGGCGCCAGCCCCTTTCACAGCACGTTCATTAACGTGATGGGCGCCGCAGTAGGCGTCGGTGCGGTCTACGTGTGGACGAGGTGGCTAGGCCATGCGACCATTTGCAACGTCGCCGCGCCCCACCACGCCGCGGAGCGCAACGTAGTGGAGCGCGAGCGCGCCTCGGAACACTCCGTCTAGCGTCACGCCAGTGGGGCCGGGCGATTGCGCGTTGTCGCCGGCCGGTCTGATTGACTGGTGCGGTGACATCGACGAACCACGTGCGCCGAGGACTCGCACTTGAGTACCTGACACTCGCCTGGAACGTCGTGGGCGTGGTCTATCTCGCGTTCGCCGCGTTCGCCGCACACTCGGTGGCCCTGGCGGGGTTCGGATTCGACACGCTCGTCGAGATCGGCGCGTCAACAGTCGTCGTCTGGGAGCTGCGTAACGTCCACGGCGAGCGCCAGCGCGCCGCACTACGTCTTATCGGAATCGCCTTTATCGTTCTCAGCGTCTACCTCGTGGTTCTCACCTCGCTGGCCTTTGCCCGCCACGTCCACCCGCACCACTCCCCGGCCGGCATCGCGTGGACATCCCTGACCGCGGTCGCGATGTTCGCCCTCGCCTACGGCAAGTCGCGCACGGGACGCGTCCTCAACAACCAGGTGTTGCTCACCGAGGGGAGGGTGACGTTCGTCGACGGCATGCTCTCGGTCGCCGTACTCGTCGGCCTGACGGCTAACGCCCTGCTTGGGTGGTGGTGGGCTGACCCCGCCGCAGGACTGATCATTGTCTACTACTCAGTGCGCGAATCGCGCGAAGCCTTCGCCCACTACCGAGCGGCGAGCTGAACACGTCGCTCGCGCGTCCTCACGCACGCCGGATCGTCGCCCAAGACGTCGCCCGTGCGTGCATAGGCGCGCGCTCGCGACCCTCCGCACAGGCGCGCGTAGGCGCACTGCCCGCACACCCCGTGAAGGTCACCCGCGCGCAGCGAGGTCAACAGCTCGCTGTCGAGGTAGATCTCGCTCAGTAACCGCTCGCGCACATTTCCAAGCGTGACAGGCAGGAAGCCTGAGGCGTGGACCGATCCGTCGTAGCCGACGAAGACGATGCCGCGGCCGTCTCCAGTGGCGAGCGTCGCACTTTGGCCCCGCACGTCGGCACGCCGCTCCCCGAGCTTGGCGCTGAGGTCGCGATAGAGATGACCAAGCGAGAACGCCGACGCCGGATCGTCGGCGGCCAGTTCGAGTCGCTCCGCCTGCACCCGACGAAAAAATGGCGCCTCCACCGTGCGCACGGTCATGCCACGGTTGGTGACGTCGACGAGGAAGTGGCACACGTCCTCGGCGTCCTCGGCGCTCACTTCTTCGATCTCGGTTCCCCGTCCCACTCCGACGAGGAAGAAGACTTCCCAGATGGCGACGCCAAGGTTCTCGATCAACCGTGCGATGTCGGCCAACTCGTGGGCGTTTCGCCGCATCACGGTCGTGTTCACCTGAAGTCGAAAGCCCATCTCGACGAGCATCGCCAGTGCGGCGAGCGTGTCGTCAAAATGTCCCGGGATGCCTCGCAGTGAATCGTGCGACGTCGCGTTCGAGCCGTCAAGGCTGATCGAGACACTGCGCACGCCTCGCTCGAACAGGCCCGTCATCGCCTCGCGGGTCAGGCGGGGCGTGACCGAGGGTGCCACGCCCACGCGCAGTCCCGACTGCGTCGCGTGCGAGACGAGTTCGTAGAGGTCCTCACGCTCGAAACAGTCACCGCCGGTGAAGACGACAATGGGTCGCGGTGCGGGCATCGCCGCGATTTCATCGAGCAGGGCGATTCCTTCGTCGTGGGTCAGTTCTCCCGGCAGGGCTGTCTTCTGGGCGGAGGCCCGGCAGTGGCGACACGCGAGCGAACACGCTTTCGTAGTCTCCCAGAACACAAGGTGCGGTGCCTGTTCGTAGCGCGCCAGAGTCTTGGCCAACGTCCGTTCCTTCACCGCACACCCACCTCTTGGGAATCGGTCACCACACCGCTCCCGCTCTCCGCTTCTCGGTTAACTCCATCCAACACGCCGACACCCATTGACCACTAGGGCCGAAGGTCAGACGTGCCTGGCGATCAGCAAAAACGTCAAGCGAGGGATTCGGCGATCACCGCGGTGCCGTAGGCGAGGATCTCCTGGAACGTGCCGGCCAACTCGTTGGAGTCGTAGCGCATGGCCACCACCGCCGTCGCGCCCAGTGCCGCGGCGCTCTCGCTGAGACGCTCCAGGGCCTCGGAGCGGGCCTCCTGGAGCTGCTTGGTCAAGCCGCGCAACTCACCGCCGCCGAGGGCCTTGAGGGACGCCCCGAGCTGGGCGCCCACGTTGCGGGTACGCACAGTCAGTCCGTTCACCTCGCCGAGGACCTTGGTGATGCGCCAGCCGGCCAGTTCGTTGGTCGTCACGATGAGCATGTCGCCGCCTTTCGTCTCGGAGCCGACGTTACTCCTGGACAATGTCGAAGGCGCGCAGTGCGCGGATGCGTTCCTCGCGACGAGCGCGCAACTTGCGCGTCGACAGCTGGGACAGCTCGACGAAGGCGCGCATGATCTCGAGGTGTACGCGCTGGACGGTGACGAAGGGATTTGGATCCTCGGGGATGACCTTGTCGATCAGACCCAGGTCGAGCTGGTCCTGGGCAGTCGAGCGCATCGTGGCCAAGGTCATCTTCACCTGCTCGTGAGTCGGCGTCGGAGTCTTGTAGAGGATCGAGGCCGCCGATCGCGGCTCGGCGACGTAGGCCATCGCCTTCTCGAGCATGATGACGTGGTCGGCCATCGGCGTCGTCGCCAGTCCCCCACCACTGCCCAGCGCCCCGGCCACCAAGGAGATGACCGGACCGTTGTAGTCGATGCCCTTGAGAATCGACCGGGCGATCGCTCGTGACTGGCCCCGTCGCTCGCTCTCGAGGGTGGGCTTGGCGCCCAGGGTGTCGGTAATGAACAAGGCGGGCAGCCGCAAGCGCTCACCCATCTCCAAGAGTCGGTCCATGAACTCAAAGTCCTCGGGGCCGGGATTCGACGGGCGCTTGATCACCGCGTCACCCACACGCTGATACGACGGCTGGGTCCCGATAACCACGAAGGGCTGCGCACCGATCTTGCCGAAGGATCCGGCGATCGCCGGATAGCGCTGGATATCGGTCTCTTGGACGTAGTTGTACACCGCGACTGCGTCGGTAAAGGCGAAACGCGTGATGAACTCAAAGTCCACGCGATTCGCGTCGGTCATGAGGTCCTGATACTGGGCGACGAGCGAATCGGCCTCGTCGCTCGACGCACGACGCGCTGGCGCCGAGCGCAGGATCTCACCCGCGGACGGATCGGCGAAAGCGGGGCCGTGGATGCCCACGGAGCCGAAAGGAAAGACGCGACGTTCGTCGTGGGCGCCAACGTTGCGCACCAGCGGCGGCGTCTCGGCGGTGAGCTGGTGATTCTTGTCGGGTCGCGCGGTCACCTCCAGCAATTCGCCGAGGTAGGTCACTACCGCACCCACG
>JAJZSM010000119.1 GCA_021849765.1 Actinomycetes bacterium
TCCTTGGCTCCCTCGGTCACGCCTCGTCTGACCCGCGAGGCGATGACGGGTCTCTTCGAGCGAGGCGTACGCTCCGTCTCGATCAGCCTTGACGGATCGAACGCGACGTCGCACGACTCACTGCGCGGGATTCCAGGACATTTCGACGACACGCTTGCCGCGCTGGCGATGCTTGTCGAGATGGGCTTTCGACTTCAAGTGAACACGACTGTCATGCGGCGAAACGTCCACGAGTTGGCCGACATCGCGCAATTGCTCGAGAAACTTGGTGTCGCCATCTGGGAAGTCTTCTTCCTCGTCGGGGTGGGGCGCGGAACAGAAGTCGAAGAAGTCAGCGCCGAAGACGCCGAGGACGCGTGCCACTTCCTCGTCGACGTCGCCAACCGTGGCATGACCGTGCGCACGGTGGAGGCGCCATTCTTTCGCCGGGTGCAGGCGGAGCGGCTCGAACGAGCAGCCGACGATCCGGCGTCGGCGTTCTCGCTTGGCCATCTCTATCGCGACCTCAGCGCCCAGTTCGGAGAGCGGCGCGCTGAGGTACGGGGCCACAGTGCAACGCTCGCCACCGGCGACGGCCGCGGCATCGTCTTCGTCGGCTACGACGGAGCTGTCCACGCCTCGGGTTTCCTGCCCGTCGCGCTCGGAAACGTGCGCGAGCGGCGATTGGGCGACATCTACACCGACAGCGAGCTGTTGACCTCACTGCGGGGGGGTGACCTCCGCGGGGTGTGCGGGGAGTGCGCCTACGCGCGCCTATGCGGAGGGTCGCGTGCGCGCGCCTACGCGCGCACGGGCGACGTCTTGGGCGACGATCCAGCGTGCGTGAGGACGCGCGTGCGGAGTGTTCAACTCGCCGCACGGTAGTGGGCGAAGGCCTCGCGCGATTCGCGCACTGAGTAGTAGACGATGATCAGCCCTGCGGCGGGGTCAGCCCACCACCACCCGAGCAAGGCGTTAGCCGCCAGGCCGATGAGCACCGCGACCGAGAGCATGCCATCGACGAACGTTACCTTCGCCTCGGTGATCAGCACCTGGTTGTTGAGGGCGCGTCCCGTGCGTGACTTGCCCCAGGCGAGGACGAACATCGCGACCGCGGTCAGGGATGTCCACACGATGCCCGCTGGGGAGTGGTGAGGGTGGACGTGGCGGGCCAAGGCCAGCGCGGTGAGCAGCACGAGGTAGACGCTGAGAACGATGAAGGCGATACCGATGAGACGCATGGCGTCGCGCTGGCGCTCGCCGTGGACGTTACGCAACTCCCAGACGACGACCGTTGACGCGCCGATCTCGACCAGCGTGTCGAAGCCGAAACCGGCCAGGGCCACCGAGTGTGCGGCGAACGCGGCGAACGCGAGATAGACCACGCCAACGACGTTCCAGGCGAGTGTCAGGTACTCAAGTGCGAGTCCTTGGCGCACATGGTTCGTCGTTGTCACCGCACCAGTCAATCAGACCGGTTTGCGACCAACGCGCCATCGCTCGGTCTCACCGGTGACGCTAGACAGAGTCTTCCACGGCGCGCTCATGCTCCACGGCGGTGCGCGCGGCGACGCGGCGCGGCGCGGCGGCGTCGCACGTGGTCGCATGTCCTAACCCTTTCGTCCAGACGTAGGCCGCACCGGCACCTACCGCGGCGCCCACCAGGTTGATGAACGCGCTATGGAAGGGGCTGGCGCCGAGGTAGCCCATCGCGCCGCCGCTGAGGAGTCGCCCGAGTCCGCACGTCGAAACCATTCCTTCACGCTAGTAGCCAAGGTCGTGGTGTGGTTCTTCCTAGAGTGACTGCGTGGGACTGACGATCTTCGGCGTGGTGGCTCTGACCTTCATGATGACGATGTACGCGCTTGAATCGCGTTCACGGCGCTTCATCTTGGCCTTCGCATTGGGCTGTGCGCTGTCGAGCGCCTATGGCTTCTCTTCTGGGGCGTGGCCCTTCGGCGTGGTCGAGGGGATCTGGACCTTTATCGCCGTGTATCGATACTGGTCGACTCGCTCGAACTACTGACCGAGCTGAGAAATCCGCGCGATCGGTGACACGGTCAGGATCCCACAGCGCAGAGCGGTCACGTTTCCCCCGTAGGGAGTGAGGTGCCAGTGCACGCTTAGCGCCGTTGTGTCGTGCGGCGGATAGATGCTAATAGTGCTCGAGGTCGGACACGTGACTGAGGAAAAACCCGTGGCGTTTTCATAGCCCACGAGGAAGCCTGCGGCGCCCCCCTGGGCAAGGGTGACAGTCTGTACCGGGATCCGCGGCACGATGTAGTCGGCTCCGACGTGTAGGCGCGTCGTGAGTGGCGCGCCAGTAGCGTCACGCATTTGGAGTCGTGGGTAGCCCCTGAGCGTGCACGATCCTCGCGACACGTTCTTTAGGCGAATCTGCTGGCCTACGTGCCCCATCGCCACGTTGGCGACGCCGATCTCAACACGGAGATCCGTGCTCGTACATCGAGGAAAGGATTGCGGGGAGCTCGACGGCGACGGCGGCGTCGACGCGGCGCCACACGCTGCGAGGATAGCGCCACCAATGAGAATGCTCAGGAGAAGCCCCCTGATACGTGCCACGTGACTCCTTCGCGGGGCCGGCTACCGCCCGCAACGACTTCCCGTTGCCAAAAGCGTATCGAGGGCGCGAGTGCGAGAGTATTGCGATTGTGTGACAGTATTCGCCCATGAGAGTCCTGGTCATCGGAGGTACACAGTTCGTCGGTCGTGCGGTGGTCGAAGCGTTTCTCGCCCGCGGCGATCAGATCACGATCTTTCACCGGGGTAAGACCAATCCTGGGTTGTTCGATGGGGTCGTGAACATCCTGGGAGATCGCAATGTCGACGTCGACTTGACGTCTCTCGAGGGAGAGTATGACGTCACATTCGACTCCTCGGCGTACGTACCGCGACAGGTCACCAGACTCGCGCGGGCCCTCGCGGGGCGTGGGGGCCACTACGTCCATGTCTCGTCGATCTCGGTCTACGAGCCGCGTAATGCGACGCTCGACACCGAAGACGCGCCCGTGGTAACTCTGGAGGATCCCTCAACCGAGGTCGTGAACTCCGCGACCTACGGCGGCCTCAAGTATCTCTGCGAGGTCGCAACCCACGAAGGATTCGGTCCGGGCGGTCCGTCGTGGAACGGCGTGGAGCCCACGATCATTCGCCCGACCTACGTCGCCGGGCCCTTCGACCACACCTACCGCTTCACGTGGTGGGTCGAACGCATCGCTCGCGGCGGCGACGTGCTGGCCCCGGGGCCGCGGGCCAATCCGTTTCAGGTCATCGACGTGCGCGACCTCGCCGATTTCGTCGTGATGCGGGCCGGGACTCCGGGAGGGATCTTTCACGTGGCCGGACCGCCACCACCGTTCACCTTCGGCGACTTCTTGGACGCAGTGGTCGCGGCTGTCGGGCCATCGGGCACGCGCCTGCGTTGGGTGGACGGCCAGCGCTTGATCGACGCGGGAGTTGGCCCCGGTGACCTGCCACTCTGGGAGGGACCGGGCGACACCCACTCGCTGCTCAGCCTGGACACGCGACGAGCGCGTGACGCGGGCCTGCAGGTGCGCCCCCTCGCCGAGACAATCAGTGCGGTATCGGCGCATGAGCAGCGCTGGCCGACGACACCGGGCTCAAAGGTCGGCCTGAGCGCCGAAGTCGAAGCGCGGATCCTCGCCGAGTTGTCCGACGCATAACGTGGGCGTGGAGGGGTCGCCATGAACCGACAGATCGTGCTGCGTGAACGTCCGTCGGGAGCCGTCAACGCCGCCACCACCGCCTTAGTGGAGACTCCCGTGCCGACGTGCGGGTCCGGGCAGGCCCTCGTGCGTGTCGGCACGCTGTCGATCGACCCGACGATTCGTACCTGGATGAACGACGCGCCCGGTTATCTGCCACCCATCGCGATCGGCGAGGTCGTGCGCTCCTCGGGGGCGGGCGTCGTAGTCGAGAGCCAATCGGATCGTTACCGGGTCGGCGACGTCGTGTTCGGCATGACGGGTTGGCAGGACTGGGTGCTCGCCGACGCGAACAATCACTTCACCGTGCTGCCGCTCGGTCTCGGCCTCGATCTGGCGACCGTGCTGAACGTGCTCGGCGTGACCGGGCTGACCGCGTTCTTCGGCCTCATCGACGTGGGCCGGATCAAGGAGGGCGACGTGGTCGTCGTCTCGGGGGCGGCCGGGGCCACGGGGTCGGCCGTGGGACAGATCGCTCGCGCTCGCGGAGCGGCCAAGGTGGTGGGCATCGCCGGGGGAGCACAGAAGTGCGCGGAGGTCGTCGAGTTCTACGGCTTCGATGACTGTCTCGATTACCGGGACGGTCACCTCGCCCGACGTCTCCACAAGGCCTGCCCCGCGGGAGTCGACCTCTACTTCGACAACGTCGGCGGTGAGGTTCTCGACGCGGTGCTCGTGAACATCGCGATGCGCGGACGCGTCGTGCTCTGCGGGGCGATCTCGCAGTACAACGGAGCCGGAACCGGTCTCGTCAACACCTCGATGCTGATCTCGCGGCGCGGATCGATGGAGGGCTTCATCATCCTCGACTACGCGCCACGCTTCGCCGAGGCGCAAGCCGAACTCGTCGGCATGCTCGCGCGCGGCGAACTCGTCCACCGTGAGCACCTGGTCAGGGGACTCGAGAACGCGTCCGAGGCACTGAACCTCCTTTTCGGTGGTGGCAACCACGGCAAAACCCTCGTCGTCGTGGACGACTCAGTTTCCCTCGACTAGGGCGTGGCGACGTCGCCGCGCCGGGCGATCGGCATCCTCTTCGTGATCGCCCTCGCCGCAGGCTTCGCCCAGTTCGGCGCGGTGGCCTCGCTCAATGATGTCGCGCGTCACTTCGGGCACGTCGAAGCGACGGGCTCGCTGCGCTCGGTAGTTGGACTGTCAGGCTCGGTGATCGGCATCGGCCTGGCCGTCGTCCGCCTGGCGTCGTTGGCCGCCCTGCCAGTGACCGCGCTCGCCGACCACCGTGGGCGTATTCGGGTGGTTCGCGCCGCCCTGCTCGCTGGCCTACTCGCCACAAGCGCCGCGGCGCTGAGCCCCAATTACTGGTTCTTCGTCGCGTGTTTCGCACTGGCGCGGCCTCTGCTCACGGCGGTCTCTACCGTCGTCCAGGTCCTGACAGTCGAGCTCTCGTCCACCTCGCAGCGGATTCATCGACTGGTTATCATGGCCGCGGGCGCCGGTGCGGGCTCCGGTCTGTCGGCGATCCTGCACGGTCTGATTCGTGGTCCCGGCTCTTTTCGCTGGCTCTTCGCCTTAACCCTGGTGCCCGTCGTTCTCATCACGCCGCTCGTCGGACGGATACCCGAGTCGCACCGCCACGGCGACGATCTCGTGCGACTCGGGGCGGTGCCGCGTGACGAGCGCGGGCGCCTTATCTCGGTCGCTCT
>JAJZSM010000120.1 GCA_021849765.1 Actinomycetes bacterium
AGCTGGCGACCATGGTGGGCCAGCACCTCGGGTATTCGGAGTTCCAGACGGTGACCCAGGAACAGGTCAACCTCTTCGCGGCCGCGACGGGTGACCACCAGTGGATCCACGAAGATGTCGAACGGGCCAAGCAGGGTCCCTTCCGCGGCACGATCGCCCACGGCTACCTCACACTTTCGCTGTTGCCGGTGCTGCTGAGCGGAGTGCTGCGGGTGGACGGCGTGACGATGGGCGTCAACTACGGCACTAACAAGGTTCGCTTCACCAATCCGGTCCCGGTCGGTTCGTCGATCCGCGCCGGCGCGACGCTGGCCTCGGTCGAGCCTTTTGAGGGTGGGGCCACCGTCGCACTCGACACCGTCATCGAGATCCATGACCAGGCGAAGCCCGCCTGCATCGCCCAGGTCATCTACCGGTACTACCGCTGACCGTGGACCCCAACCGGTTGCCGCAGGGCAACGAGAAGACGCGTCAGGTGCGCGCGATGTTCGACGCGATCGCCGGACGCTACGAACTCGTCAACCACCTCATGACCTTCGGCCTCGACGCGAGGTGGCGCCGGCGCGCCGTGCGCGACCTACGACTCCCCCCGGCGAGTCTCATCCTCGACATCGCCGCGGGGACGGGCGACTTCACTCGCGAGCTCGAGCGTCAGGGCCATCGCGCGGTGGCGACCGACCTCAGCTTTGGCATGTTGAGCGCCGGGAGCGGCATGAAGGTGCGTGTCCAGGCCAACGCCGCCGAATTGCCCTTCGCCACGGGTGTCTTCGACGGGGTCACCTGTGGGTACGCGTTGCGCAACTTCACCGACCTGCGCGCGACGCTCGTCGAGATGGGTCGCGTCGTGCGCCCCGGCGGACGCATCTCGCTGCTCGAGGTCGCCGAGCCGAGCAGCGCCCTCTTGCGCATCGGGTTCCGGATCTGGTTTCGCGGCGTGGTGCCCCTGGTCGGCTCGCTCGTCTCGGACCGCAACGCCTATCACTACCTGCCCAAGTCGACGGCGTACCTGCCCCCGACTCCGGAACTGGTCGCCATGTTGCGTGACGCCGGCTTCAGCGCCGTCAACCACCGGTTCGTGATGGGAGGGTTGAGCCAACAGTTCCTCGCCACGAGGTCGGCGTGAAGTTCCGTCGTACCCGGATCCCCGCCCAGTCGACCCAGGTGTTGCGAGCGCTCAGCGCGCGTAGTGGTTGGCTCGTCGAGTCTCCCGACGTGCTGCGTTGCGGCTTCGGCGGCGCGGTCGACGAGATCTCCCTTGCCTCGGGCGTGGACGGGCGCACCGTGGCTACCCTCTTCGAGGATCACGAACTGACCGGCGAGGACGGTCCGCTGGGATCAGGCATCGTCGCCTTTGCGAGCCTGCCCTTTGATCGCGACGAGCCCGGCCAGCTCGTCATCCCGCGTTTCACCATCACCCAGGACCGCGCCGGCGCCGCCTGGCTGAGCGAACGTGTGGGCTCACCCGCATGGTCGCCGCTACTCGACGAGGTATCCCTACCGACCCAAGAACTCCAGTCGATCCGCTCGGTTTCCTACCAGCCCACGCCCGAGGAGTACGCGCACCAGGTCGCCCTCGCCGTCGAGATCCTGCGCCGCAAGGAGCTGGATAAAGTCGTGCTCGCACGCGCGGTCACGGGAACCGTGCCCGAACCCATCGACCCCGCGGCGATCGCCCAGCGCCTGCGCACCCGTGAGCCCTACTGCACCATCTACAGCCTCCCGTTGCCCGACGGTCGGCGGTTCGTCGGCGCGAGCCCTGAGCTGCTCGCGCGCCGCACCGGCGCGTCCATCCAGTTGCACCCCTTAGCGGGCACCATTGCACTGCCCGCCAACGTCGCGCCCGACGATTATGAGAACTGGCTGCTCGGCAGCACCAAGAACCTCCGCGAACACGAGCTGCTCGTCGACGACCTCGTCGAGCGACTGCGCGACGACTACGAGGACCTCATTGCCGACCCGTCGCCGTCGATCGTGGCGCTGCGCACGGTGGCCCATCTCGGCACCTGGATCAACGGCGTGCACCACGGTTCAAGCGCGGCGCCCGACGCCCTCGCGATCCTTCGCCTGCTCCACCCCACCGCCGCGGTGGGCGGGATTCCCCGCGAACCCGCCGCAGCCCTCATCGAACGCCTCGAGCCCCACGCCCGCGGTCACTACGCCGGGCCGGTCGGCTGGCTCGACGCCGAGGGTGACGGTGAGTGGTGGATCGGGATCCGCGGGGTCATGGTGGGAGCGACGAACTTCGAAGCCTGGGCCGGCGCGGGCATCGTGAGTGAATCTGACCCGATCGCTGAGCGTGAGGAGACCCGCGACAAGATAGGAAGCGTCTTGTCCTCGGTGTTAGCCGACCGGGTGTGAGCGGGTCTTCGCGAAGGGGCGTTCGACGGCCCACTTGGTCACGAGCCACAGCGCTTCAACGACGATGGCGCTCGACATCTTGGACTCGCCGCGAGTGCGGTCGGTGAAGGAGATCGGCACCTCGGTGATCGAGGCGCCGGCGCGTCGGGCCCTAAAGGTCATCTCGATCTGGAAACCGTAGCCGTCGGCGGTGACCGTCGTGTAGTCGATCAGGCGTAGCGCCCGGTCCGAGTAGACGCGGTACCCCGCCGTCGAGTCTTTCACCCCGAGGCCGAGCATGATCGAGGCGTACTGGTTCCCGCCGCGCGATAGGAGCAGACGCAGTAACGACCACTTGGGGATCGACCCACCGCGCACGTAGCGTGAACCGATGACGACGTCATGATCGGCCGCCGCCGCGAGCAGCGTCGGCAGGGCGTTTGGATCGTGGGAGAAGTCGCAGTCGATCTCGACGAAGTGGTCGTAGCCCCGCTCAAGCCCCCAGGCGAATCCCGCCCGGTACGCCCCCCCGAGGCCACTCTTGGCTGCGCGATCGAGCACCGAGATCGAACCAAGCTCGTTAGCGAGTTCGCGGGCCCGCGCGCCGGTGCTGTCGAGGCTCCGGCCATCGACGACAACTACCCACGAGCCGGGCACGACGGCGCGCAGCGCGCGCAGCATCGGCTCAATATTGAGGATTTCGTTATAGGTCGGCAGTACGACGAGCGTGCGCACCGATCGATTCTACTCGTGGCGCCACAACGTGATAGTGGCCCGCCGTCCGCTACGGACGTGTAAGGCTGGTGGGGATGTCGCCCGATACGCCGAAGCCTCGGTTCTCCATACCCCGCGAGATCCGCATCACCGTCAGCATCGGGCTCATCGTCTTCGTCTTCGCGTACTTCGTTATCCCCCAGTTCGCCTCGGGAAGAAAGTCGTTGCATCTACTCGCGACGATCAACCCCGTTCTCGTGGGCATCGCGGTGTTGTGCGAGATGGCCGCCATCTACTCCTACGTCGAGCTGACGCGCACCGTGCTCTACCCCTATTCGCCCCATCGATTCGACACCCTGCGCGTCAACCTCGCCGGACTCGCGATCAGCCACGTCATCCCCGGCGGCACCGCCCCGGCCGGTGCGCTCTCCTACCGGATCTTCAACCAGCTCGGCGTGCCCAAGGAGACCAACGCCTTCGGCCTCGCCACCCAGGGCACCGGATCGGCGGTCGTGCTCAACATCATCTTCTGGTGCGCACTCGTGGTCTCGATCCCCCTACGCGGATTCAACCCCGCCTACGGCTTCGCGGCACTCGCCGGGGTGTTCTTGCTGCTCGCCTTCTTCGGAACGTTGTTGCTGCTCACCCGGGGACAACGCCACGCCGACAACTGGATGCGCGCCATCGTCGCCCACATCCCACGTATCGACCCCGACAGAATCTCGGCCCTGCTCGTCAAGATCGCCGACCGGATCACCGTTCTTATCAACAACCGGCGTACGCTCTGGTGGGCCTTCACGTGGGCGGGCCTCAACTGGCTCTTTGACGCTGGCTGTCTGTGGGTCTTCATCTGGTCCTTCGGCCACGTGATCTCGCCCATCGACCTGCTCGTCGCCTACGGGCTCGCCAACGTCCTCGCCGCAATCCCCATCACGCCGGCAGGCCTCGGCGTCGTGGAGGGCGTGCTCATCCCCACGCTGGTCGGCTTCGGCGTGCCCCACAGCCAAGCGATCCTCGCGGTCCTCGCCTATCGCTTGATCAACTTCTGGATCCCGATCCCCATCGGCGGTGCGGCCTACGCGAGCCTCGAGTGGCGAAAGACCCCACCTAGTGGGTCGATAGCGCCCGGGCCCGGGCCAACGCCCGCCGTTTGAACTCAGCCTGGGCCGAGAACTCGGTCACCGGCTGGACCCGGCGCCAGCGACGGTCGGTGCCGAGCACCCACGTGAACTCGTCGTCGCGCCAGGTGACCTCGAAGGCGTCGCGCAACTCGTCGCGCAGTGCGTGGTCCTCGATCGGCACGAGCACCTCGACGCGGCGATCCAGGTTGCGTTCCATCAAGTCCGCCGAGCCCATGTAGACCGACGAGCTCTCCTCACCGGGATTACCGAAGATGAAGACGCGCGAGTGCTCGAGAAACTCGCCCACCAGACTGCGCACCGCGATCGTCCCCGAGAGCCCGGTCACCCCTGGGCGCAGGCAGCAGAGCGTGCGCACCGCCAGGCGAATCGGCACGCGCGCGTCACTCGCCTCGTAGAGCGCGTCGATGATCGCGGGGTCGGTGAGCCCGTTCACCTTCATGTCGATGCGGCCCTGCATCCCGCGGTCACGTTGCCCGTTGATCAGCTCGATGATGCGCGTGCGGGTCATTGTCGGGCTAACGATGATCTTCTCGTAGTCGGCGTTACGCGCGAAACCGGTGAGGAAGTTGAAGAGCTCCCCGACGTCGTGGGTGATGGCCGGGTCGGCGGTAAGCAGTCCGAAATCCTCGTAGTTGCGTGCGGTCTTGGAGTTGTAGTTGCCCGTGGCGATGTGCGCGTAGCGCACCGTGCGGTCGCCCTCGCTACGCACGACGAGCGCCGTCTTGGAGTGGGTCTTCAATCCGACGACGCCGTAGACGACGTGGACGCCGGCGTCCTCGAGGGCCTTGGCCCACTCGATGTTGGCCGCTTCGTCAAAGCGCGCTTTCAACTCGACGAGCGCCACGACCTGCTTGCCCCGCTCCGCGGCTCGGATCAGTGAACCGACTACCGGCGAGTCGCCCGAGGTGCGATAGAGCGTCTGCTTGATGGCAACAACCTTGGGGTCGTCAGCCGCCTGGGCGATGAACATCTCAACGGAGTCGCTGAAGGACTCATAGGGGTGGTGCAAGAGCAGATCGCCATCGCGGATGACGGCGAACACGTCACCGACGTGGTCCCCCGCGAGCAGGCGCGGCGGGGTCAGCGGCGACCACCCTTCGCCCTTTAAGTCGGGCCGGTCGAACTCATAGAGACTCCACAGGTCGTGCAGACCGAGTGGGGCGTCGGACACGTAGACGTTCTCGTGGTTGAGTTC
>JAJZSM010000002.1 GCA_021849765.1 Actinomycetes bacterium
CGATCTGCCCTTGGGCTCGCCGGGGCCGTAGTCGACCTCGCCCATCTGGTCCATGTGCACGAAGGGGTCGAGGTCGGCGAGGTCCACGCCGGCGAAGGCGCGCCGGACGGGGAAGCCCTCGCCCTCGAGGCCGCGCGGCGCGGTCGTGATCGAGGTCACGCGCCGCGGCCGGTCCGTCACGAGCGGCGCCACCAGACGGGGCAACTCCAGGGGATTGGCGACGGTGACGGCGGGCATAGCCGGATTCTATGGGTGGAGGTTCCGTCGCTCGCCGCGCCACGCCCCGGCGACGCCGATGGCGATCAGCGCGGTCAGGCAGAGGGCGAGGGTCCCGGGCCCGGCGTTCAGGCCGCCGCGGGCGTGGCTCACGCCGACCCAGTCGGCGACCGAGGCGCCGAGGGGCCGCGTGAGCACGTAGGCCGCCCAGAACGTCGCGACGCCGTGACGCCGCGCGAGCCCGAAGTAGAGCCCCGGTGCGACGAAGAGGACGAGGAACAGCACCGCGGAGTCGCGGTACCCGAGGCCGACGACGTAGGCGGCGTAGTCGCCCGCCGCCGTGCCGAGCGCGAAGGTCGTCGTGATGGCCGCCCAGTAGAAGAGCTCGCGCCGGGTCGTGTCGATCGTGTGGATGGAGAGCGTCTGCTCGACCCGGTACCACACGCTAAAGACGGCGGCGAGGGTGAGCGCGAAGGTGATGGTGGACACCAGGTAGGGAACGCCCAAGGCGACGTGGACCACGTCGGCGCACATCGTGCCAAAGACGCTCACCATCACCACGGCGCTCCAGTAGGTTCCCACCAGGTAGCGCGGGCTGCGCAGCTGGAGCCACAGCACGCCGGAAAAGACCGCGGCACCCGCGAGCACCGCGAGCTCGGGGTTGAAGCGGTGCACGAGGAAGTCCGAGGCGGACTCGCCCATCGCCGTCGTGAGCAGCTTCACGTACCAGAAGCGCAGGTCGACTTCGGGCACCTTGACGGTGCGGAAGTGACGACGAAGGCGAAGACCCACTCAGTTCGACTCGGGCTCGTCGAGGAGGCTCGTCACGTCCACGGTGATGAAGAGGGCCTCGGCGTCGGCGACCCGCACGTCGCCCGCGGTCACGGAGGCGCCGATCGTCAGCTTGCGCCCGTCTTGGCGCTCGAGCCACGCGCGCGCCACGACGCTCTGGCCGACCGGCGCGGCGGCGCGGTAGGTCACCACGAGGCGAGCCGTCAGGGCGAACAGGCCGTGCAGCCCGAGCACGAAGCCCATCGTCTCGTCGATCAGCGTGGCGATGATGCCGCCGTGGCTGCGACCCGGTGCCCCCTCGAAGGCCTTGCCGATCACTGCCTCCATCACCGCGACGTCACCGTCGCGCCAGTGGCGCGCGCCGAGACCCATCGGGTTCGCGCCGCCCGCGACGACTGAGTCGCTCACGAGGTACTCGTGCAGGTACGAGACGGTGTCGAGGCGCTGGGCGGTGAAGGCCTCGACGAGGTCGGGGTCGATCGAGACGGTTCGCGGTCCGCCCGCCTCGACCCGGGCGAGCAGCGCGTCGACGTCGTGGGCGAGCCGGTCGAGCTCGTCGTCGCTCAGGTCACGGTCGACGAACGCGTGGCCGAGCGCGCGCAGGCGCGTGGCGACCGCGATTCGCCGTTCGTCGTTCGTCACGACCCGACGTAGTGCCGGTCGGCCGTCGCGAGTGCTCGGTCCAGCCGGGCGAGGCCGTCGCGCAGGTCCGACTCGCTGATGATGCACGGCGGCACGACGTGGAGGCGGTTGAAGTTGGCGAAGATCAGCAGACCCTCGTCACGACAGGCGGCGATGACCTCGTTCATCGCTGGCGAGCTCGACCCGTAAGGGGCGAGCGGCTCGCGCGTCACGCGGTCGGTGACGAGCTCGACCGCGTGCATGACGCCGAGGCCGCGCACCTCGCCAACGCTGGGGTGGCGCTCGGCGATCGCGGCGAGCGCCGGGGCGATGATCGTCGCGCCCACGTGCGCCGCGTGCTCGATCACGCCGTCGCGCTCCATGACCTGCATCGTCGCCACGGCCGAGGCACAGGCCAGCGGGTGGCCGGAGTAGGTGAGGCCGCCCGGGTAGACCCGGTCGTCGAAGGAGTGGCTGATCGCCTCGTTGATGACGACCCCGCCGAGGGGGACGTAGCCCGAGTTCACGCCCTTGGCGAAGGTGACGAGGTCTGGTCGCACGTCGAAGTTCTGGTACGCGAACCACGCGCCGGTCCGACCGAACCCGGCCATCACCTCGTCAGCGATGTACACGATGCCGTAGCGGTCGCAGATCTCGCGCACGCCCTGGAGGTACCCGGGCGGGGGGACGAGCACGCCGGCCGTGCCGGGAACCGTTTCGAGGATCACGGCGGCGATAGTGGACGGACCCTCGAAGCGGATCGTCTCGTCGAGGCTGGCGAGTGCGCGCTCGGCCTCTTGCTCGGGGGTCGTCGAGTGGTACGAGGAGCGGTAGAGGTACGGTCCGAAGAAGTGCACGACGCCCGAGGCGCCCTGCTCGTTGGGCCAGCGACGCGGGTCGCCGGTCAGCGAGATCGACGTCGTGGTCGCGCCGTGGTAGCTGCGATACGCCGCGACGACCTTGGAGCGGCCGGTGTGCAGTCGCGCGAGGCGCACGGCGTGCTCCACCGACTCGGTGCCGCCGTTGGTGAAGAAGACCTTGGCCGCGCCGTCAAAGGAGTGGTCGAGGATCATCTCCGCGGCCCGGTACCGCGACTCGTACCCGTGCTGGGGCGCGATTGTGCACAGTCGGGCGGCCTGATCTTGGATGGCCGCGACGACGTCAGGGTGCTGGTGGCCCAGGTTGGTGTTGACGAGTTGGGACGAGAAGTCGAGGTAGGTGGTGCCGTCCTCGGTGGTGACGGTCACCCCTGACGCGTCGCGCACCATCATCGGATTGATGGTCGCCTGGGCCGACCACGAGTGGAAGACCGACGCCCGCTCGCGTTCGATGCTGCTCATTGTGGATCGGTCTTCGGCCATGATTATCGTCCCCGTCGTCGCTCGTCTCGACGCTAACGCACGGGCGATGCGTCGCGCGAGGCGATGATCCGTCGCACATGTGCCGACGCGCGATGAGCCACTCGCGGGAACTCTTAGCGGGACTTTAGCGATGGCTCAGCCGCCGCTCATGGTGTCACGGCACGCTGGACACGGCGCGAAATCCGCAGCCGGAAGTGAGGAGTCACCGTGTACCGTTCGACCGCCAAGCGGCTGAGGCGCGCCAGCGTCTGGACCGCGACGGCTTTTCTCGCCATCGGCGGTGGCGTCGCCGCGGCGAAGTTCACGTCGTCACCGACGACGGCGAGCGCGATCGTCGCAACGACGACGCCGACCGCTACCGCGAACGCCGCGTCTTTGACCACGTCGACGGTGGTCGACCGAGGCGTGGTGGTCGCGATGTCCCCGTCCTCGCTCACCATTCGGCGCCAGTCCGGCACCATCGCCACCTACGCACTGGGGCCCTCGGCGCGCGTGCTCAGCGGGCACACACGACTCAGCGTCGCGAGCCTCAGGGTTGGCGACTCGGTCATCGTGGTGCCGAGCCCATCGAACCCATCGACGGCGGCCACCATCGGGGTCCTCGCCACTACCGACGGCGAGCAGCAAGCAGGCTCGGACGCCTGACACCACGGTCACGGCTCTCCTGCTTCGCGCTCGCCGCCGCCTCGTGACTCAAGCGATCAGTTGAACCAGGGCGCAGGTGACGATCGCCACGACGAAGACGGTCACGAGCGACGCCCGCAGCCGCATGGCGACGACCCCGGCGCCAACACCAGCGAGCAGCGGCCAAGAGACGCTGTAGTGACCACCCGTGTCAAAGAGGTCGGTCACGATTAGGGCGGTGAGCATGGCCGGCGGGAGCAGGCTCGCCGTCCGTTGGACCCGAGGATGGTTCAGGACCGACTCGGGCAGGGAGACACCGGCGAGCTTGAGGCCGTAGCTCGCGACTGAGGTCACGCCGAGCATGATCCACAGTGACATCACGCAACCTCCTCGGTGGACTTCGACTTCGCGGGTGTGGCACCAACGACGACGGCGACGACGGCCGCGGCCAGGATCGGCACTCCCGCGGGAGCGATCGGAATGAGTGCCAAAGTGACCAGCGCCGACGCGATCGCGACGGTCGTGGCGCCGTGGCGCGCGAGCTGGGGCCAGAGCAGGGCGAGGAAGATCGCCGGCGCTGCGGCCGACAGGCCGAACGCGGCGGTGTTGATGCCGCTGCCTATAAGTGCACCAGCGAGGGTACCGACGGTCCACAGCGAGTACAGGCTGATGCCCGTCGCCCAGAAGGCGTAGCGGCCCGCTCGCGAGTCGGGCTGAGCCACCGCCATCGCGGTCGTCTCGTCGATGACGAAGTGGGCGGTCCAGAGCCGCTGCAGCCCCCTCGGGCGAACGACCTGGGTGACGGGCACGCCGTAGAACATGTTTCGCGTGCCGAGGAGTAGGGCGGCCGAGAGGCCCGCGAGCGGCGACCCGCCCGCGGCAAGGACGCCCACGAAGGCGAACTGTGAGGCACCGGTGTAGGCGACCACGCTCATGAAGAGGGCCTGGAGGATTGAGAGGCCCGATGCGACCGCGATCGCGCCGAAGGTCACCCCGAAGGCGCCCGCGTAGAGGCCGATGCCGGCGGCGGCGCGAGTGATCGCGGCGCGCTCGGGGAAGTCGCGATCCGGGGGCCGCTTCTCACGGTCACGAGGCGCGGAGTGCGTGGTCTCACTCATTCACACAATATTACGCCGATAATAGCGCATTTATATAGCGAATACCGATGTTAAAACATCACTATGTGCAATATAATAGCGTATGGACGAAATCGACTGGAAGATAATTGCGGAATTGCAGGGCGATGGGCGCCTGTCCAACGTCGAACTGGCCGAGCGCATCGGCCTCACGCCCGCACCGTGCCTGCGCCGCGTCAAGCGCCTGGAGAGCGAGGGCGTGATCCTCGGATACAGCGCGCGCATCAGCGCGATGGCCGTTGGATTGGGATTCGAAGTGCTCGTCTTCGTCGACCTCACCCACAAGGATCGTGCCACCTTCGAAGCCTTCGAAACCGGGGTCGCGAAGTTCGACGAGGTGATCGACGTGCGCCGGATGTTCGGACTGCCTGACTACATTTTGCGCGTCGCGACTGACAGCATCGAGAGTTACGAGGCGTTCATCTCCTCACGTCTGGGCGACGTGCCGGGCGTCGACAAACTCGACTCGCACATGACCATGAAGCTCGTCAAGTCGTCCGCCGAGCGACGGTGAGCCTCAGCACCGCTCGCTAGGTGGTCGGGTCGCTCGGCGAACGGCCGGTGTGGGCGGCCGGCTCTGATGGTGCACTCGCCTCGTCCCACCACGTGAGGACCCGCAACGCCTGGAGGGTGAGCCACTTTGATGGTCGTCCCGCCTCGACGTCAGTCTCAAACCAGAGTCGCCCTTCGGGACGGCCCGCCTGGTACCACGTGCCATCGGGTTGCCGCTGCGCGCGAACCGCCTCGATCGCGCGCGCGAGGCGCGGATCTGGAGCGAACCCACTGAGCTGCGACCTCTCACGGAAGTAGTCCAGCGCGCTGAGCACGTTGTAGACCCAGAATGGGGGGAAGGCCAACTCGGTGACCCAGGGGCCGGCGAGCGCGCCATCGGATGCGCGATACAAGAGCTGACGCGCGAGCAGGTACTCCTCGGCGCGCCGCTGCGCGTCGTCGAGACCGGTCGCGTCGTGCCCGTTGCGACGGAAGGTGAGGATGCCGGCGAGCGCGTTCAGCGTTGAGTGGAACGAACTGCGCGTCGATCCCTCGACCCAGTCGCAGTTCCAGCCCCCCTCGGGCATCTGGTGTTCGACGAACCACGTTGCGATGCCCGAGACGTCCGCGCCCAGCCAGGCGCCGTTGGCCAGAGTGAAACCGTCGATGCAGCAGTCCACCTCACCGCCCCAGTACGGCAGGTCGTTGTACTCCCATCGACAGTTGGTCGCGAGCCGCTCGGCGGTGTCGGTCAGCACCGTGGCGTCGACACCCCACTCGCGTAGGAACTTGAGCGACCACGTCGTGGCAATCCACGGCTGGCCGGACTCGCTGGCCGTGTCCGCGTCTGTATGGGCTGGGAAGTAGGCCCCGCCGGCCCACTGGCCATCCGCGTCTTGCAGCGCCAAGAGTCGTGCGCCGAAGCCAGTGGTGGCGACCGTCGAACGAGTCGCACGCCACACGTCGGGAGCCGCGTTCAGGATGTCTCGCTCCACCTGCCAGCGCAGTGCTGGGTCGGAGTCAAGTAACCAGTCGGTCACGGATGGTTCCAAGAGCCGCATCGTATCGCCGACGCCTCTGTCACTCACCCGTGTCGCGCCATCACGGTCGTGCCGGCTGGAGCCGCGGGTCGAGGAGTGGGCCACATCCAGCAGGTGGGTTCCGCCGGCGACCAAGGCCCGCGTTGCTCGCCCGCGCGACATAGTCCGTCCGCTACGTGGATGATGCCGTCAACGCACTCCGGGGCGCTCGGGTACTTCGCGTACACGTTCGCGTGCGCGAACGCTCCATCCGGTCTCGAGAAGCGACGTTGCATCGTGCGGTGAGCGGTGACTGTCACAATGGTGCGATGACGTGGCGTGGGGCGCCTGACCAGTCGGCGAGCGAGTCGATCCGCGATCTGGTCGTGCGTCCCCTGGGGCCCGAGGAGGCGGACCGCCGCCTAGACGCGCTCGTGGCGCTCGTCCTTCGCTCGAAGGCGTCGTGGGGCTACGACGAGGACTTCATGACTCGTTTCGCCGCGAAGTCGGTCACGCGCGAGCTCGTCGGGCCGCGGCGCGCCAGCCTCGTCGCCTTGTCTGGCCAGCGCGAGGTGGGGCTGGCCGTGGTCGACGACGAGGAGACGCGTGCCTGGCTCGAGGACCTGTGGGTCGAACCCGCCTTCTTCACCCGCGGCGTGGGGCGCGCGTTGTTCGTCGCGAGTTTGGACGTCGTGCGGGGCTGGGGCCGTGGCGTCCTTGAGCTCGAGTCCGACCCGAACGCCGAAGGCTTCTACCTGGCGATGGGAGCGACGCGCACGGCGACACGGCCGTCGAGCCTGGCCCCGGACCGACCCCTACCGCTGTTGCGCTACGAGCTCGACGCGAACTGACTGACTCGACGCTCGGAGTCGGGAGTAACGCGACGCCATCATCGGTTACGGGGCACGGGGATCGGGGGTGAGTGGTCTCGTCGATACCGCCCCGCGCCAGGTCGCTACTCGCGACAGGTTCGCACACCTCGACTCTGTAACGAGCACCGAAGCGAATACCGACGACCCCTACGGGGTGACGCCCGGGAGATTGGTGACGTCTGCCCAATGCTGGGACGCGGTCGTGGCGGGGGATTCGGACAACGTACGTAGTACCTGATCACGGGCTCGTAGCCCGTGCCGAATTCAACTCCCTCACCAAGTCGAGCCAGTTTCATCAGCAGGGAACTACCCCTTTCTCACCACGATAGGACTGAGAAACCCAGTGGCGGGTAGAACCCTTGCGCGGGCTTGGCCCAGACGATACAGTGGATGTCATGACACAGCCCATTTTGGTCACCAACCAGCAGCGGGGACGACTGTCTCTCGGGGCCCTCGCCACGGCAGATCAGTACATTGCCCACGCCGAGCCGGGCGGAGTCATCGTGCTGGAGCCCGCCACAGTAATCACGGAGACGGAGAAGAAGCTCCTTCAAGATGCAGGTCTTATGGCTGCGATCGAACAGAGCCGCCAGCACCCGGAGACGCTGAAGCGCCGGGACCGATCTGGCTCTCCCCGCAGTTGAGTCGCGCCGCTCTTCGTGGCGATTCTTTACTTCTCCGACCAGGCTAACGACCTCCTGGATGAACTAGAGGAGACCCCCAGCCGACACGACCTCCTCGGGCGCATTAACACCGCTCTCGACATGCTCGAGGCTGATCCGCTGGATGCCCGATGCCGACGGCGGCGGTTTCTGAACATCGGCTGCTGGGGCATCACGGTCTTTCACCACGAGGGAGACTGGCTGATCCTGTGGGAAGAGAGAGATGTGGCGTGCGCGGAGGTTGACGTCCGTGCGATCACCCGTGACCCCTGAACTGTCGCGGTTTGGTCGGTATCTGGCCACTGCGAAATCGTCCGGCCGGGTCCGCGCCCAACCGCGTGCGTCTTTGTCTAAACGTTTGTCCGAACGGTTGAGGAACCTTTATCCGAATCCCTCGTGGTGGGGCTAGTAAGAATCGAACTTACGACCTCGTCATTATCAGTGACGCGCTCTAACCGACTGAGCTATAGCCCCAAGGCCTTCCAATCTACACCAGCGGGCATTGGCGCCCCTACGGCGCCTCCCAGAGCCTGGTCGCCATGGACTGGCTCGCGGTGGCGAGCAGGGTTCCCGACTCGCTCCAGAGAAAGGCCGTTCCCTGGGCGAAGCCGCCGGCGAGGGCGTGCATGTGGATCTCGCAGAGGACCCACTCCGTGGGCTCGAGGGTGGCGATGCGGATCGTGTTGTCGAGACTGCGGCTGCGCGTACGTCGGCCGAGCGGATCCATCGAGCCACCCGCGACCAGGTCGCCCAGGATCGCGATCGTCGACGCCGAGGTCTCGAGGTGGCCGGGGATCCTCGCCCACAGCGCGGTGACCGGCGATCCCGGTGTGCCGTCGATCTCGGCGAAGCGACGTCCGAGCGCGAGGCGGGTCTCGACGTGGTCAAAGATCGAGTTCTGGTACCAACTCGGCAGGTTGCGTGGCGGGCAGTCGAGAGGTGGCGCGACCGACGCCTGGTCCGTCCACGGAGAAGCGGTCAGCGTGCCCGTGCCGAGCGCCGCGTTGATGGTGACCACGGCGACGTCGTCGACGGTCGCGACGGCGCGGGCCTGGGTGACGTGGCCGCCGACGACCGCGAGCTCGGTCGACACGAGGACCTCGGCCCCCTCGGGCGCGTAGGAGAGATACTGCGCACTGGCCCAGACCGTTGGTCGGCCGCTGGCCTGCTCGAGGGCGAGCGCGCCCGCGGCCAGCGCACAGCCGCCGAAGAGGAATCGACCCGGCGTCATCACTCGCTCGTTCACGCGCAACGACCACGTGCGCTCGTCTCGGCGCTCGAGACCGAGGAATTCGCCAGCGTTCACGCCGGTTCAGGTTAGTGCCGGTGTCGGCGACGACCGGGGTGGGGCAGACTGGTCGCGTGATCGATCCGCGCTTCATCTACCTGGCCGCGGTGATCTCACTCATCGGGACGGCGGGCTACGTCCGGGACACCTTGCGCGGAACGACGACACCGAACCGGGTCACGTGGGGACTGTGGGGCGTCGAAGGCGTGCTCGCCTTCGTCGTCGAGATCCAACAGCACGTCGGACTCGCGGCGCTGATGACGCTCATGTTCGGACTCATCCCGCTGCTGATCGTCGGGGTGTCCTTCCGCGGCCATCACGGGGTCTGGCGGATCGGGCCCTTTGACGTGCTCTGCGGCTCGCTCTCGGTCGCGGGCATCGCGTTCTGGGCGTTCGTCAACGAGCCGACGGTGGCGCTGGTCTCCTTCGTTGTGGCCGACCAGCTGGCGGGCTTGCCGACCATGCGCAAGTCCTGGCTGGTGCCATCCTCGGAGACGGCGTGGACCTTCTTCACCGGGGTGGTGAACACCGCTATCACGATCATGACGCTGCGTCACTTCACGACCGCCGGAGCGCTCTTCCCGGGGGCCATCTTCGTCACCGACGTCATAATCTGGGCGTTGGTGGCCTTTGACATCGGTCCGAGAGTCCGTGGTGAGCGAGCCGTGATCGGCGCGACGTGATCGACGCGCCGTCGGGCGTGCACGCCGAGCTCGCGCACGGTCGCGCCGTGCGCTCCTCGATACCGCGCCGCGCTCACGCGGCGCTCGCGGCTCGCGGCGCCGACGACGACCCGGTGGGCCGACTGCTGGAGCAGTCCAGCCACCGACTGGCCGATCTCACGCCCCTGCGCTTCGCGCGCATGGTGGCGAGTCCCTTCGCGTTCCTGCGCGGCGCCGACCTCTTGATGGCCGGGGACCTCGCGGCGTCGCCGAGCACGGACCTGATCGTCCAGCTCTGCGGCGACGCCCACCTAAAGAACTTCGGACTTTTCGCGTCGCCCGAGCGGCGCCTGGTCTTTGACGTGACCGACTTCGACGAGACGGCGCCCGGCCCCTTCGAGTGGGACCTCAAGCGCCTCGTCGCGTCGCTGTCGATCGCCGGCGAGTTGGGCGAGCTCGACGAGCGGCGCCGGCTCCGACTCGTGCGCACCAGCGTCGAGGCGTACCGCAGCTCCATGCGGCGCTTCGCCACGATGGGTCGGCTCGAGGTGTGGTACGCGGCACTCGACGTCGCGAACGTCTTCGGCGACCTCGGGGGATTCTTCACCGACGCCGCGAAGCGCAGCGTCGAGGACCTCATGGGTCGCGTGCGCACCCAGTCGACGAGCTCGAAGTTCGACGACCTCATCGAGCGGACCCCCCAAGGTCCACGGATCCGGCTCAATCCGCCCCGCATGGTGCCCCTGCGCGACCTCGGACCGCTCGCCGACCAGTCCCGCGAGACCGTCGACGCCGTCCTCGCGGGCTACCGCGACACCTTGGTGAGCGACCGGCGCTTCCTGCTCGAGCAGTTCCGCGTGGTGGACGTCGCGCGGCTTGTCGTGGGGGTCGGTTCGGTGGGCACCGAAGGCTACGCCGTCCTGCTCACGGGCCGTGACGACGACGACCCCTTTTTCCTCCAGATCAAGGAGGCCCGCGGCTCGGTGCTCGCCACGGCGGGCGACGCCTCGAGCGACCCGGGCGACCGGGTGGTCGCCGGCCAGCGCATCATGCAGGCGACGCCCGACGCCTTCCTCGGCTGGTACCGCGCGCGCGCCGACCGGGGCTTCTACGTGCGCCAGCTCTACGACCGCAAGGCGTCAGTCGACGTCGAGCGCCTCGGGGCCAAGCAACTCGAGATCTACGGCCGCGTGTGCGCCTGGGTCCTCGCCCGGGCCCACGCCCGCTCGGGGACGGCCGCGGCGATCGCGGGCTACCTGGGCGGGGGCGACTCGTTCGTCGAGGCACTCGGCGCCTTCGCCGAGGCCTACCGCGCCCAGAACCTCGCCGACTACCGTGCGCTGATCGCGGCCGTGGACGACGGCCGGGTGCGCATCGTTCCCTAGACCGGGTCCCCACCGGGCCGAGCCGCCGCCGCGGAGCCCGCCGCCGGCCCGTTGCTAGGCTGGGCTCTCCTTCGGGGACGTAGCTCAGTTGGTAGAGCGCGGGCTTTGCAAGCCTGAGGTCGTGGGTTCGAGCCCCATCGTCTCCACTCGATCAAGCCCGCCTCAGGTCCGCAGCACGACGTTGCGCGGTTCCTCGCCCCGGCCGATCCGGTCGATCTGCTCGGCCAACAGCCGCGCCATGCGCGGCAGCATCGCCGACGTCGCGCCGCCGACGTGGGGCGAGATGAGCACGTTGGGCATCGAGAAGAGCGGGTGGCCGTCGGGCAGCGGCTCGGGGGTCACGACGTCGAGTGCGAGTCGTAGTCGGCCGGAACCGGCGTGACGCACCAGGGCCTCGGTGTCGGCCACCGCACCGCGCGAGACGTTCACGAACAGCGCACCGTCGGCCATCGCGGCGAGGAAGCCGTCGTCGACGAGGTTGGTGGTCGATGCGGTGAGCGGCACCGCGACGATGACGACGTCGGCGTGCGCCAGCAGGTCGGGCAGCGCCTCGACGCCAAAGACCTCGCCGGCGTCGTCGCGGCGGGGCCGCGAGGCGACCCGCACGACGTCGACCTCGAAAGGGGCGAGCCGGGCCGCGATCGCCCCGCCGACCCCGCCGACCCCCACGAGCAGGATCCGCCGGTCGGCGAGACTCGCGTGGTTGCGCGGATTCCACCGACGCTCGGCCGCGTCGCGCACGAACTGGTCGATGCCGCGCTGCACGGCGAGCACCAGCCCGACGGTGAGCTCCGCGGTCGAGGCCTCGTGCACGCCCGCGGCGTTGGCGAACACGTGACCGGGCGGGAGCACGCGGGCCACGCCGTCAAAGCCGATGGACTGGCCCTGGACGAGGTGGGTGGTGAGTCCCGCGAGGTTCGCCAGGCGCGAACCCGACCCCATGTAGGGCGGCACCACGATGTCGACGTGGCCGATGCCGAGGGGTTCGCTCAGGTCCCAGTCGATGAACTCGACGGGGGTCTCGGTCTCTGGCATCGCGTCGCGCAACTCGGCGTTCGGCACACTGACGAGGAGGGGCTTCACCGCGTCGATGATAGGGCCGACGAGCGGGCGGGTGGGGTGCGAAGGGCCCGCTCGACCTCGGGCAGGACCTCGGTCGCGAGCAACTCGATCGCCTCGGCGGTGTCGGCGAAGGGCAGGCCGCCGAGTCCCACCTGGGCGAGGAACCTGTCGTGACCGAGCAGGTCGTGCTCGAAGAGGATCTTGTCCACGATCTCGGCCGGGCTGCCGACGAGCAGCGCCCCCTCGGGCGCGGCCCAGGACTCGAAGGCGTCGCGCGCGAGGGGGTTGCCGCGCGCAGCGGGCATGTTCTGGCCGATGTAGCGCGAGTAGTAGGGGTAGAAGGTGTCGCGGGCCCCCTGGGAGGTTCGCGCCACGTGGACGTGGCTGGTGACCCCGACGCGCAGGTCGCGGTGTCCGGCGCTCGCGCCAGCGGCGCGGTAGCGCGCCGCGAGTTCGACGAAGCGGCGGGGCTGACCGAGGATCGCCAGGTAGAGCGCCAGCCCGTGTCGCCCGGCCCGGTCCGCGCTCGCGGGCGTGCCACCCACCGCGACCCAGATCGGCAGGCGGTCCTGGACCGGCCGGGGGTAGACGCCGGCGTTGACGAGGGGCGCGCGGAACTGTCCGGACCAGGTGACCCGTTCGGACTCGTTGAGCTGCTCGAGCAGGCCCAGTTTCTCCTCGAAGAGTGCGTCGTAGTCGTTGAGGTCGTAGCCGAAGAGGGGGAACGACTCGACGTAGGCGCCGCGGCCGACGGTGATCTCCGCGCGGGCGTTGGCGAGCAGGTCGAGGGTGGCGAAGTCCTCGAAGACCCTCACGGGGTCGGCCGTGGAGAGCACGGTCACCGTGGAGGTGAGCCGGATCCTCGTCGTGCGCGCGGCGATGGCCGCAAGCACCACGGCCGGCGAGGTGATGGCGAAGTCGGGGCGATGGTGCTCACCGACGCCAAAGACGTTCAGGCCACTCGCGTCGGCGATGCGGGCGAGCTCGATGAACTCGCCCAGGCGCGTCGCGGGATCACGCAGGCGCCCGGTCGCCGGGTCGGTGGTCAGCTCGCCGAAGGTGAAGCAGCCGATCTCCATCGGCGGGCGCGGTGCGGTCACGACGTGGTTCGCACGGTGATCCACTGGCGCAGGCTCGGCAGGATCGACTGGCTGATCTCGTGGCCCCCGGTGTGGCGGTGCGTCACGGCGAGCGCGCCGGCGTCGCCACTGAGGTAGGCCCACGTGCGATCGAGCAGGTCGCGGGGGATCACCGCGTCCTCGGTCGCTTGGGCGTGAAAGACCGCGAGGCCGTCGAGCCGGTCGGGGTCCGTCGACAGCCCGGCGTCAAAGGGCATCGTGCCGTAGAGCACGGCGACCCCGGCCAGCCGGCTCGGACGGTCGAGCGCGAGTCCGCCCGCGAAGGCGGCCCCGCCCGAGAACCCGATCACGACGACCGGCCGGTCGGGGGCGACCTCGTCGAGCCAGCGCCAGAACCAGTCGAGCTGGGTGCGCAACGACTCGGCCATCGGCCGGCCGATACCGCGATTCTCGAACCACGCGTAGCCACCGCCGCCGACGTCGATCGGTCCGCGCACCGCGGCGTAGGCGGGTCCGAGGGGCAGGACGTCCGCGAGGCCGGCGATCTCGCGCTCGTTCGAGCCACGGCCGTGCAACAGCACGACGATCGGCGCGCTCGGATCCGTCGAGCCCCGCCACAGCACGGTCGGGGTCACGTCAGGCCCCCACGACGTAGGAGGTCATCGAGAGCGAGCCCATCGTGCAGCCGTCCACGAGCACGCTCGTGGCGAGGCTCCGGGCGTCGGCCACGCCACTGACGTAGGCGAGGGGCAGGAAGTGATCGGGCGTCGGTGCGGCCAGCCGGTAGTCGGCCGTGTCGACCAACTTGCCGATCCCCGTGGGGTCGTCGGCCATCTGGCTGCGGATGTCGTCGTCGAAGCGGTGGGCCCAGTCGAACCCCTCGTCGATCGCGTGCCAGTTGATCGCGCGCAGGTTGTGCACCACGTTGCCGCTCGCGACGATCATGATGCCGTCGTCGAGCAGCGGCGCGAGCCGCCGCCCGAGGTCGATGTGGTAGTCGAGGGGCTTGGTCGCGTCGATCGAGAGTTGCACGACGGGCACGTCCGCGGCGGGAAAGACGTGCGCGAGCACCGACCAGGTGCCGTGGTCGATGCCCCAGGACTTGTCGTCCAGCGCCACGCTGACCGGCTTGACGATCTCGGCGACCTGGGCCGCCACGTCCGGGGCGCCCGGGGCTGGGTAGTCGAAGTCGAACAGCTGCTGGGGGAAGCCGTAGAAGTCGTGGATGACCGGGGGATTGGCCATCGAGGTCACCGCGGCGGTGTCGATGTACCAGTGCGCCGAGATCGCCAGCACCGCCCGGGGGCGGTCGCTCAGCAGCCCGAAGGTCGCCCAGGCGTCGGTGAATTGGTTGTGCTCGAGGGTGTTCATCGGCGTTCCGTGTCCGATGAACGCGGCGGGCATGGGGGCCATCGTGTCTCCCAACGGTCGAGGTCACCCCAGTGTAGTGGTGGATAGGTGACATATCAACAAAATGGGTAGCATGGGTCCATGAGCGACACCACCTGGCTGACGGGCGAGGAACTAGCGGCGTGGAAGGGCCTCGCGCTGATGAACCTGCAGCTGAGCGCCACGCTCGGGCGGGCGCTGGCCGCCGAGGGCCTCTCGTATCCGGACTACCTCGTGCTCGCCTCGCTCGCGGACCATCCGGAGGGGCGCTGTCGGGTCGTGGAGCTGAGTGACGAGCTCGGGTGGGAGAAGAGCCGGGCCTCGCACCACGTAGCGCGCATGTGCCGGCGTGGCCTGGTCGACAAGCAGCGCTGTCCCACGGACCAGCGCGGCGCCTACGTCGTCGTGACCGACGCGGGGCGGCGTGCGCTGGTGGGTGCGGCGCCCGGCCACGTGACCTCCGTGCGCGAGAACTTCGTCGACCTGCTCACCACCGAACAGCTCAAGGTCGTCGCGACGGTCTCGTCGGTCGTGCTCGCGCACCTCGCGAGCCACCGGGACTGACGCCGCGACGTGGCGCCGGGCCCGGGGCCCGGCGCCACGTCGGCGATGCCTACGAGCGGTAGTACTCGCGCCAGATCAGTCGGTAAATCTTCACCTTGCGCGGGATGGACCGCAGACCGGGGATGAAGGGCACCAGCAACAAGAGCAGCGACAGCAGACCCATCAAGGCCGAGACCTGGACGTCGGCGTTCGAGCTCGAGCTGAACGGGGACACCTGGTACCAGAAGGTGTACAGCCACAGCCACGCCTGGCCGGGGTAGCTGCCCGTCTCGTTCATCATGCCCCACTGGCTGCCCAGGAGGTGCTGCTTCTGGGCGAGGTTGGCGAGGTAGGTGCCGTCGGCGACGAAGAGCAATGGCTTGGTGTAGTTCGTCGTGTAGAAGCCGCCGCCGGTCACCAGGGCCTGGTCGAGCGCGCCCGAGCGAGCCATGGCCGTGAGCGAGTTGATCATCGTCGGCACGGGTCCGGTGTTGGTCGCGGGAACCGTGATGGTCCCGTTGCTCCAGGTCATCTTCGACGCGCCCTTGGTGTAGTTCGACACCCACGACGACTGCTGGGCGGCACTGGCGCCCTTCCACTGGGCGAGCGCCGCACTGAGGTTCTTGTTGTAGGGCTGGCTCGACAGCGGGTCGATGACGAAGTCGCGCACCGTGTTGACCGGGATGGTCACCCCGGCGAACTGGGCGAGCTTCAACGGGCCGAGGTTCTGGCCGGGCGCCGCGGTGTTGTAGGGCGCGCCGTACTGGGCGGTGATGGTCGTCCCGTTGAGTTCACCGAGCGCGGTGGTCGCGAAGTCGACGGGGTCGGCGTTGGACCAGGTCTTGATCGTGATCGCGCGCTCGTCGGGCGAGCCGAAGAGCGTGGCGAGCAGGACGACCAGCAGCCCCACGACGACGATCGCGATGGTGCCCTCTTTGATGATGTCGTAGGGCGCGTACTTGCCCTCGTACTTCGGCGCGTCGACGTCGGGGCGGAAAGGCTTCGTACTCACTTGGTCGTTCCCTTCTCATCCTCGAACGGGGGCACGACGCCCTTGACGCGCACCAGCAAGACGTGGATCGTGGTCAGGATCACGGCCGCGAGCGGCAGCAGCACGATGTGCCACATCAACATCTGGCCGAGGTTCAGCACGTTGAAGATCGACCCGACGCCGGTGGCGTTGATGCCGTCCTTGGCCTGGGTGGAGATCCACTGCGAGTCGAAGTTCGTCTGGCTGACGTAGCCCGTGAAGGCCGTGCCGACCGAGGCGAGGAACGTCACGACGCCGGTCACCCAGGTGAGCGAGCGACCGCCGCGCCACGCCGCCATGAAGAACTTGCCCCAGAGGTGCACGATCATCGCGAAGAAGAAGATCTCCACGCTCCACAGGTGCGTGGAGTTGATGAAGTGACCGATCGAGGACGAGTGCCACCACTGCGGGCCGCGGATCGCGAGGATGATCCCCGACAGGATCACCATCGACAGGGCCGCGATCGTCGTGACGCCAAAGACGTAGATCCACGAGGAGACGTAGGCCGGCTGGGTGTCGGGGAGCAGTTTCTCGGGGGGCAGGTGCCCCGCGACCCGCTTGCGCAGGCGGGTCGTCCACTGCCGTTCGATCTCGGCGGTGGTCATCGGCTCTCCTTGCGGCGGTTGCGGCCGGGGAAGGGCAGGAACAGCGCCGCGATGAAGGTCAGGATCATCAGCACGATGACGATGAAGTTCGCCACCGAGAGGTCGATCACGCCCCAATGGATGTAATGCCCGTAGTTGTTCAGCGGTATCAGTGCCGCCAGCGACCAGAGATAGGCCATCAGTTACTCGTTCCTCCCAACTAGATCCGAGGTGACCAGTCTCGCCGAACGCCCGCTCGCCACGAAGTACGGCGCGACGCGCGACGCTGACTGCTCACGCCACAGTTCTAGTTCCTGGGACCCGGTCGCGCGCGGTCTGACGTAGGTGGAACTGAGTAACGCCTATGGAAAGCGACACCGCGCCGGCGATGTGCAACTCCACGAGCACGACCGGCACGTGCGTGAGGTACTGGGTGAAGCCGATGAGCGCCTGGACGAGCGCGATGAGCACGAGACGCCGCACGCCCAAACGCAGCGCATCGGGCACGCCGCTGCGCCAGATGGCAAAGACGAGACCCGTGACGAGTCCGAGGAAGAGCACGGCGAGCACCGAGTGCACCCACGCGGCGTCGGCGAAGGAGAACGGCAGCCGACGCGCCACCAGCTGGCCCTGGGCCGCCCCGGCGTGCGGGCCCGATCCCGTCGTCGCGGTGCCCGCGAACAAGACCAGGACGAAGGGGATCCACAGCAGGCGCGCGATGAGGCGGAAGTGCGGGTCGCGCACGTCCGCGCGGGTGCCGGGGCCGTAGACGTACTTGGAGCGGTGATAGAGGATCGCGCCGACGACGACCATCGCGAGCGAGAGGATCATGTGCAGTGAGACCAGCCACGGATTGAGCTTGGAGTAGACGACGAAGGCGCCGAGGATCGCGTCGGCGACGACGCCGAGCACCAGCAGGCCCGAGAAGCCGATGAGGTCGCGCCGCCGCTCGGTGCGCAGCCAGGCCGCGACGAAGGTCACCCCGGTCACGATCACCAGCACGATGGTGACGATCCGGTTCGTGTACTCGATCAGTGGGTGGATGGACCACGAGCCCGCGATCTGGTGGCGATAGCAGGTGGGCCAGTCGGGACAGCCGAGCCCCGAGCCGGTCAGGCGGACGGCCCCGCCGGTGAGCACGATCACGATCATCGAGAGGAACGAACTGAAGGCGTACCAGCGGAACTGCGGGGGCGAGACTTGAAATCGGGACGTGAAAGCCACTCCCGCAGCCTACGTAAGGCCGCACTTCTAGACTGCCACCTATGACCATTGAGGTGTCGAAAGGTTTTTCGACGACGGACGTGCTGAAGGGCTACCTCGCCCTCACCAAGCCCCGAATCATCGAATTGCTGTTGGTGACCACGATTCCCACGATGGTGGTGGCCGCCAACGCCATCCCGAGCCTCTGGCTCGTCCTGGACACCCTGGTCGGCGGAACCCTCGCCGCGGCGGGGGCCAACGCCTTCAACATGGTCATCGACCGCGACATCGACGCGATCATGGAGCGCACCAAGCGGCGCCCGCTCGTGCGCGGCGTCATGAGCCCCCGCGCCGCGACGATCTTCGCCGTGGGACTCGAGGTGGTGGCCTTCGCCGTCCTCGCGGTCTGGGTCAACCTGCTCGCGGCGTGGCTCGCCGTGGCGGCGATGCTCTTCTACGTGTTCGTCTACACGATCTGGCTCAAGCGGCGTAGCAAGCAGAACATCGTCATCGGCGGCGCCGCTGGCGCGGTGCCCGTGCTCGTGGGCTGGGCCGCGGTGACCGGGAACCTGTCGCTCACGCCGGTGCTGTTGTTCCTCGTGGTCTTCATCTGGACCCCGCCGCACTTCTGGGCCCTCGCCGTTCGCTACCGCGACGACTACAGCGCCGCGCACGTGCCGATGATGCCCGTCGTCGCGTCGCTGCGGCGCACGACCCTCGAGATCCTCGTCTACACGGTCATCATGTGGGTTCTCACCGTCCTCATCGGACCCGTCGCGCACCTGGGGTGGATCTACGCCATCTCGTCGATGGTCCTCGGCGGCTTCTTCACCTTCTACGCGATGCGCCTCTTTCGCCACGCGATCCACGACCGTGCGGACGCTGGCGAGGCGATGCGCTTGTTCCACTTCTCGATCACGTACCTAACGGCCCTCTTCGTACTCATGGCGGTGGATGTCCTTGTCAAAGCTCATTGAAAAGTGGCGGCGGGGTCACCCCTCGCCGATGATGTTCGTCTCACTGGGCATCGGCACCGCGGTCGCGGTCGCGCTGATCGTCGTCGTCTCGGTGCTCACCGGCGGCCGGACGTCGGCCAACGCGCTGGTGGGCACCAAGGTGGACACCTTCACGCTGCCCTCGCTCTCGGGTGGCTCGCTCACCGCCCCCTACGCCACCGGCCACCCGACGGTGCTCGTCTTCATGGCCAGCTACTGCGAGCCGTGCCGCGAGGAGCTGCCGCACCTCGTCACCTTCCTGCACGATCACTCGACCGGCAAGGTCCGCGTGATCGGCGTGGACACGAGCGACCAGCGCACGTCGGCGATCGCCTTCATCCGCCACGACGCGGTGCCCTTCCCCGTCGCCTTCGACCCGAACAGCACCGTGGCCGCGTCCCTGCACTTCCAGGGGATTCCCGACACGGTCTTCATCACCGCCCAGGGCGTGGTGTCCAACGTCGTCATCGGCAAGATCACGCCCGCGCAGTTCGCGAGCGACCTCGCCACGATCAACGCCTAGATAGGCGCGGGCGCGCGCCCACGGCCGCCGGATCAGTCGAAGCGGAACGTTCGCGCGGCGAGTAGCGGCGCGCCCAGCGCCCAGACCAGCAGTGACGCCCAGTCCCCGCCCGTCGGGCTGAGACCGAACCCGAGGATCCGGTGCAACGCCTCGGCGAGGGACCCCGAGGGCAGCACGACGGCGATCCGGCCCACGACGCTCGGCAGGGAGGTGACCGGCACCACGATGCCTGACAGCAGCAGCAGCACGAGGTAGAGCCCGTTGCTCGCCGCGAGGTTGACCTCGGCCCGCAGCCACCCCGCGAGCCCGAGCCCGATGCCGGCGAGTCCCATCGAGCCGAGCAGGATCACGAGGATCACGAGCAGGCTCCCGTGGACGCCACCGTGGGGCCGCCAGCCGAGCGCGACCGCGACCGCGGCCACCACCACGACCTGGATCGCCTCGGTCACGAGGACCCCGGCGATCTTCGCGCCGATGAGCCGGCGCCGTCCCAGCGGCGTGACGTAGAGGCGTCGCAGCACGCCGAAGGATCGCTCGAACCCAGTGGCGATCGACAGGGCGACCATCGCCGTCGAGAGCACCGAGAGCGCGATGATCCCCGGCGCGATGAAGTCGACGCGGTGCGCGGTGGGACTCGCGGTCACCCGGGCCAGCGAGAAGAACACGAGCAACAGGACCGGGATCGCGATCGTGAGCAGCAGCGTCTCACCCCGGCGGATCGTCATGCGCACTTCGGCGCGGGTCTGGGCCAGCCACGCGCTCACGGGAGGCTCCGTTCCTCGGCGATCAGCTGCAGGTAGCGCTCTTCGAGCGAGGCGCGCGTGCGCAGTGACACGAGCTCGACGCCGCGCTCGGCGAGCAGTGCGCCCACCAGGGCGACCCGCTCGGGGCTCGACGCCACGGCGCAGCGCAAGCGCGTCGGCGACTCGGCGGTGACCACGCAGTCGAGCCGGCGCGCGAGGGACGCCGGGTCGACCGGCCCGCTCGTCTCGATGACCAGCTCGGGCTCGCCCTTCAAGTCGTCGAGGGTCCCCTCGGCGATGACCACGCCGTGGTGCAGCAGCACCAGCCGGTCGGCCATGCGCTCGGCCTCGGCGAGCTCGTGGGTGGTGATCAGCACCGCGCAGCCTCGCTCGGCCTCGGCAGCGATGATCGAGCGGATGGTCTGGCGGCCCTCGGGGTCGACGGCGGTCGTCGGCTCGTCGAGCACGAGGACCCGGGGGCGGGCGATGAGCGCGAGGGCGAGGAGCGTTCGCTGCTGCTCGCCGCCCGAGAGCCGGCGCCACGGCGTCGAGGCGCAGCGGCGCAGGTCGAGCAGGTCGAGCAGGCTGTCGGGGTCGCGCGGCGCGTCGTAGTAGGTCGCGGTGAGCGTGAGGACTTGCGAGGGGGTCATGGGGAACCAGACGCCGCCGCGCTGCAGCAGGGCGCCGGTGCGAACGACTACCTCGTCGTGGTCGCGGCGCGGGTTCAGGCCGTGGATCCGCACCGTCCCGCCGTCGGGGTCGCGAAAGCCGAGGAGGGTCTCGACGAGCGTGGTCTTACCGGCTCCGTTGGGCCCGAGCAGGGCCAGGACCTCGCCGTACTCGACGGTGAGACTGACGCCGTCAACCGCGTTGGTGCCGTCGAAGGCGACGCGCAGCCCGGTGACCTCGACGGCGTGACTCACAACCAACGAAACTACTGCGCGCCACCGTGGGGTGGCCCGGTCGGGCCTCGGTAGGCTCAAGAGGTGATCGATCTCGCCCAACTGCGCCGTGAACCTGACGTCGTCAAGGACGCCCTGGCCCGCCGGGGGGTGGCGCCGTCGACCCTGGACGACCTGGCGGCGCTGGACACCGAGCACCGCCGGTTGCTCCAGGAGACCGAACGGCTGCGGGCCGACATCAAGTCGCTCTCGCGCCAGGTCGGCGAGGCGCGTCGCGACAAGGACACCGCCAAGGCCGAGGAGCTGGCCGCCATCAGTCGTGACCTCGGCGACGAGGAGCGCCAGGCGTCGGCGTCGGTCGAGCTCGTGGCAACGCGCCTGCGCGACCTGCTGCTGCAGCTGCCGAACCTGCCGGCCCCCGAGGCGCCCGACGGCGTGGACGAGCACGACAACGTCGTGGTGCGCCAGTGGTGGGTGGGCATGGACGACGGGGCGGACTTCCCAAGCTTCGACGAGCACCAGCGCGTCCCCCACTGGGAGATCGGCGCGGCGCTGGGCATCTTGGACCTCGAGTCGGGGGCCAAGCTCGCGGGCTCGATGTTCCCGCTCTTTCGCGGCCAGGGGTCGCGGCTCCTGCGGGCCCTGGGCGCCTTCGCACTCGACCAGCACACGCCCGACTACGAGGAGATCCGGCCGCCGACCTTCGCCCTGACCGAGACCATGACCTCGACGGGTCACCTGCCCAAGTCGGCCGACGACATGTACGCCATCGAGCGCGACGGGCTCTGGGCGATCCCCACGGCCGAGGTGCCGCTCACCTCGATGCTGCGCGGCGAGATCCTCGAGGAGTCCCGACTGCCCGTGCGCATGACCGCGCTCACCGCGTGCTTCCGCCGCGAGGCCGGCGCGGCCGGGCGCGACACCCGGGGGGTCTTGCGCGTGCACGAGTTCGACAAGGTCGAGCTCTTCGCCTACTGCACGCCCGAGCAGGCCACCGACGCGCACGCCGACATCCTCGCGCGAGCCGAGTCGCTCCTGCGCCAACTCGGTCTGACCTACCGGGTGCTCGACCTGTGCGCCGGAGACCTCGGGACCTCCTCGGCGCGCACCTTCGACCTCGAGGTGTACAGCCCCGGGGTGGACCGGTGGCTCGAGGTCTCCTCGGTGAGCTGGTTCCGCGACTACCAGGCCCGGCGCGCGAACGTCCGGTACCGGCGCGAGGACGGGACGACGGCGCTCGTGCACACGGTGAACGGCTCGGCGCTGGCCTGGGCGAGGATCTGGGCCGCGCTCGTGGAGACCTACCGTCAGGCCGACGGGTCGATCGAGTTGCCGGCGGTGCTGGCCCCCTACCTCGGCTCGACGAGGATCAGTCCGCGCGGCTGACCTCGAAGCGATAGCCCACGCCGCGCACCGTCGTGATGTACTGGGGCTTCTTCGGCTCTTGCTCGATCAGCCCGCGCAGCCGCTTGATGTGCACGTCGAGGGTCTTGGTGTCCCCGACGTAGTCGTGACCCCACACCCGGTCGATCAGCACCTCGCGGGTCAGCACCCGGCCCGGGTTCTCCATGAGCAGGCGCAGCAGCGCGAACTCCTTCTTGCGCAGCTTGATCTCCTCGGTTCCGACGAAGCAGCGCCGCGCGTCGACCTCGAGGCGCACCGGCCCGCGCTGGATTGTGGACTCCTCCTCGTCGAGGTCGCCCGCGTGCTCGCGTCGGCGCAGGACCGCGCGCATCCGCGCGACGAGCTCGCGCAGTCGGTACGGCTTGGTGACGTAGTCGTCGGCCCCGATCTCGAGGAGCAGGACCATGTCGACCTCCTCGCCCTTGGCGCTCACGATGATGATCGGGACGTCGCTCGTCTGGCGGATCTCGCGGCAGAGGTCGAGCCCGCTCATCTTGGGCAGCATCAGGTCCAGCAGCACGATGTCGAACTGGCCGTTAGCGAAGCTCGCCGAGCCCTCGGCCCCGTCGCGCGCTGTCGTGACGTCGAAGCCCTCGCGGGCGAGCCCGACGCTGAGCGCGTCGATGAAGGACTCCTCGTCTTCGACGAGCAGCACGCGGACCGTCGGCTGGCGCGACGCGGTCACTGATTCACCGGGAGCTCAAGCGTGAACGTCGACCCTTCACCCTCGCGCGACTCCACCACGACGGTTCCGCCGTGGTTTTGCGCGACGTGGCGCACAATACTCAGGCCGAGCCCCGTGCCGCCAGTCTCGCGGGCTCGGCCCGGGTCGACGCGGTAGAAGCGCTCGAAGATTCGCTCGAGGTCCTTGGCGGGGATGCCGACGCCCTCGTCGGTGATGGCGATGCGCACGACGCGCGGCTCGAGAACGCCTTCGTCCGAGAGGCGCTCCTCGCGGCGCTCGACGGTGATGGTGACCTTCCCGCCGTTCGGGGAGTAGACGACGGCGTTCTCGAGCAGCGCGTGCACCGCCGACACCAGTTGACGGCGATCGCCCACGATGACGATGGACGTCGCGGGCTCGACGAAGTCGATCGCCACGCCGTGCTGCTCGGCCGACGTGCGGATGCGCTCCATCGCCTCGGAGACGAACAGCGCCACCGGCACCGGCTCGCGCACCGGCGAGCCCTCGCCCTCGATGCGCGAGAGGTCGAGCAGGTCCTCGATGATCCGGTTGACGCGGAAGGCCTCGGCGTTGATCCGTTCGGCGAGGCGCCGGGCGATCGCGGCGTCGGGCTCGAACTGCAGGGTCTCGGCGAGCAGGCCGAGTGCGCCCATGGGGGTCTTGAGCTCGTGACTGACGTTGGCGATGAAGTCCCGCCGGACGTCCTCGAGCCGCCGGCGCTCGCTCGTGTCCTCGATGACCGCGAGTACGCCCAGTGGCCGTCGACCGTCGTCGATGACCGACGCCCGCACGCTCAGCGTGCGCCGGGGCGGCCCGTAGATCTCGATCGTCCGGTCGGCCACGCCGCTCGACCAGCCCTCGGCCAGGCACTCGGTGACGGCCTGGGCCGCGATGGCCTCGCCGTAGCGGCTAGTCATCAGCGACTCGGCCAGGCTGTTGCGGTAGACGACCGCGCCGCCCTCGTCACAGAGCACGAGCCCGAGGGGCAGCGAGTCGAGTGACCGGCGCAGCCGCGTCGACTCGGCGCTCGACTCGCTCACCGCGGTGGTGGCGGTCCCGGTGACCTCTTCGAGGTACGCGAGGGCCGACTCGACGCGCCCGGTGTCGCCGTGGGGCTCGACGCCCAGTCGCGCCCCGAGCGCGTTGAGGCGCTGGGCGAGTGACCGGTGGTCCCGGTAGCGGTTGATGAGGTAGCCGAGCAACGCGCCCACGAGGAGCACGCCGACGCCGAGGGCGTACACGGCGACGGGCGACCAGTGGGCGGCGAAGTTGACGACGGCGGGAACGTTCACGGGTTCATTCTCGCAGACCCCGCCGCGGCCGCGGGGACAGCGACCGTTGCGAGTCCCCGGCAGAAAGGCCACGCATGCGAATCCTCGCCGTATCACTGAGCCCGTCACTCACGGCGCTGCCCGGCAGCGCCGTGCTCATGCAGATCGCCAACGGCCTGGCGGCCTGGAGCCTCATCGGCGCCCTCGTCGCGCTGCTCCTGGGCGCGGCGCTGTGGGCGATCGGCAGCCACACCCAGAACATGCACCAGTCGATGACCGGCCGGCGCGCGGTGCTGACGTCGCTCGTCGCGGCGCTCTTGATCGGCGCCGCACCCCACCTGGTGGACTTCTTCTTCAAGGCCGGACAGTCGGTGCACTGATGGGGATCAGCTGCCTGCTCGCCCCACTCGGCTGCGCGACGACCTCGGTCGCCAAGGCCACCCTCGGCGACGTCTTCAACGCGATGACCTCGTGGGTGCTCGCGAGCGTGTCGTGGGTGCTCGGCACGACCGGGCACGTCCTCGAAACGACCGGCGAACCGGCGAGCGTGGTGCGCGCGGCCTCGAGCGAGTTCGCCACGCTCGCCACCCTGGCGCCGGCACTGCTGCTCGTGGGACTCGTCATCGCCACCATCACCGGCGTGGTGCACAACGACCCCGGCTCGCTGTGGCGCGTCTACCTCGGGGTCGCCCCGGCGGCGGTGCTCGCGATCGTGTGCGCCCGGCCCCTGGCGACCCTCGTGCTCGAGGCGACCGACGAGCTGACCACGGGCGCGTCGGCCTCGGTCGCGTCGCACGTGCCCGTGCTCGCCGCCCAGGTGAGCGTGCTGAGCGGCACGACCCCGGGCTTCGGGCTCTTGCTGGTGGCACTGGCCGTCGCGGTCGGCGGCTGGCTGCTCTGGTGCGAGCTAGTCGTGCGAGCCGTCGTGCTGACACTGCTGCTCGTGCTCGTGCCGGTGGTCGTGCCCCTCGTCACGATCCCCGCGCTGCGGCGCGTGGGCTGGCGCCTCGTCGAGACCTTCGTCGCCGTGGCCCTCAGCAAGGTCCTGATCGTCATCGCGCTCAGCGTCGGGTTCGGCGAGCTGCGCGGGGGGTCGGTGACGGCGGTGGTGACCGGGGCGGTGACGATCGTGCGCGCGACCTTCAGCCCGTTCGTGCTCCTTCGCCTCGTGCCGATTGTCGAGCAGTCCGCCCTGCACCACGTCGCCGGGCTTCGTCAGCGCTTCACCCGGTCGGTGCAGGCGCTGCCGTCGTCGCCACTGGGCGTCGCCGCGCAGTCGATCGGCCCCGAGCCGCCCCTGCCCGCGGCGCCCGAGCGGCCCGCGGACCTGGGCTTTGGTCTCTGGGAGTCCGACGGGGAGATGCCGATGCCACCCCAGGACGGGGAGCGTCCCAAGGCGCCGGTGGGTCAAGCCCGACGCCGCGGTGGCCACGTCGCCTACTACAGCGACGGCCGGGGCCCGGTCGTGGGGTGGCACTTCGATGAGTGAGTCGCCCGGACTGGGCCCGGCCGACGTCGCCGCCCGCTGGATCGGGGTGCGCCGGCACCAGGTGGTGCTCGTTGTGCTCGGCGTCGTCGGGATGGGCGACGGCCTGCTGCGATCGCGCTCAGCGGGCGAGGTAGCCCTCGCCGCGATCCTCGTCGCGGGCGCCCTGCCGATCGGCACGGCGACGCTCGGCGACGCGGCCCGCATCGCGATCGCCTACGTACTGCGCCGGCACTGGACGCGACTCACCGTCGCGCGAGTCGCGGACCGGGTCGTCGTCGAGGGGCGCGAGACCACGAGCGTCAACGGCTTCGTGCTCGCGCACCGGGGCCGGCTCGACCTCAACGGCCAGGACCACCGGCTCGCGGCCCGGCTCGCCGCCTACGTCGACGCCGCCGCCTCGGCCGACCGGCGCGACCGGCGCGTCTCGGTGCACGTGTGTCGAGCCGGCGCACGCGCCGCGACGGTCCTGGTGACTCCGGCCGGCGCGGGCGCGCCGCTCGGGTGGGACCGCGACGACGACGCCGTCTACCGCGTGGCGTCGGCCCGGCGGGCGTCGTCGTGGCGGCTCGAGCGGTGGTGGTACGTGCGCGACGAGGACCACGTGACCTG
>JAJZSM010000121.1 GCA_021849765.1 Actinomycetes bacterium
TGTAGTCGACGCAGACGTCCAGCACGTGGGCGCCTTCGCGGATCTGATCGCGCCCGATCGTCACGCACGTCTCCCAATCGCCCGCGAGCATCGCGTCGCGGAACTTCTTGGAGCCGTTGGCGTTCGTGCGCTCGCCGACCAGCAGCACCGAGCGGTCCTGCTGGTACGGGGTGGTTGAGTAGATCGAGGCGACACCCGGTTCGAGCACCGGCTCGCGCCGGCGCCGTTCGAGGGGGCGGACTGCCTCCACGACGTGGGCGAGGTGCTCGGGCGTGGTGCCACAGCAACCGCCCACGACGTTGATCCCGTACTCGGTGACGAAGCGTGCGTGGTGCTCGGCGAGCGCCTCGGGCGAGAGGTCGTAGTGCATCGCGCCGTCGAGCACGCTGGGTAGTCCGGCGTTGGGCAGGCAGGAGACCGGCATCGGCGCGGTCTCGGCGAGCTGGCGCAGCGGCTCGTACATCTCGACGGGACCGGTCGCGCAGTTGATGCCGATCACGTCGATGCCGAGCGGCGCCAGGGCGGTGATCGCCGCGCCGATCTCGGTGCCCGGGAGCATGCGCCCGGTCAACTCGATCGTGACCTGGGCCTGGATCGGCACGATTCGCCCGTGACGCACCATGGCGCGATGGCACGCGGCGATCGCCGCCTTGCCGGCGAGCAGGTCGAACATCGTCTCGACGAGCAGGAGGTCGACGCCACCTTCGAGCAGGCCGTAGGCGAGTTCCTCGTAGCTCGTAACCAGCTCGTCATACCTGATCTGACCCAGGGTGGGGAACTTGGTGCCCGGTCCGATCGAGCCGGCGACGAAGCGCGGGGAACCGGGGCTGGCGTAGCTGTCGGCGGTGCGCCGGGCGATCGTGGCCGAGGCGACGGCCAGCTCGTGGGCTCGCTCGGGGATGCCGTACTCGGCGAGCACGGTGGAGAACGACCCGAACGAGTCGGTTTCAATCACGTCGACGCCGACGTCCAGGAACGACCGGTGGAGCCGCTCGATGGCCTCGGGCTTGGTGATCGTGAGAATCTCGTTGCAACCCTCGAGGGCCTCGCCGCCGAAGTCGTCGGCCGTCAGGTTCTGTAGTTGGAGGTTGGTTCCCGTCGCCCCGTCGTACACGAGGACCCGATCGGCGAGAGCGGCCAGGTACGCGTTGTCCGCACCGGGTTTGGCGTAGGGGATGATCAGGTCCATGCAGTGGCCAGGCTACCGGTGGCGCCTTCGTTCACTACGCTGAATTCGTGAAGATTTACACCCGCGGTGGCGACGACGGCACGACCGGTCTCTACTTCGGCGGGCGCGCCGCCAAGAGTTCGCACCAGATCGAGGTGAACGGTGCAGTCGACGAGGCCCAGGCCGCGCTCGGCTGGGCGCGATCGCTCAGCGAGCCCGATGGTCGATTGAACGAGCTGCTGGTCTCGCTCGAGCGCGACCTGTGGGTGCTCATGGCCGAGGTCGCGACGATGCCCGAAAACCGACACAAGCTCATCGCGGAGAAGTCGTTGGTCACGCCGGCCATGGTGACGCGACTGGAACGCGAGATCGACGAGCTCAGCGCGGCGACGCCAATGCCCCGCGAGTTCGTGGTTCCTGGTGAGAACCGGGTATCGGCCGCACTGGACGTCGCGCGAACGGTCGTGCGTCGGGCCGAGCGAACCGCCGTGGGCTACCAACTGGCCGATAGCCACGTCGTGGCGTACCTGAACCGGCTGAGTGATCTCGTGTGGACCATGGCCCGCTGGGCGGAGGGACCGAGTCACCGTACGGCTCGCTCGCAGTGAGGAGGATTTATGTCCCGTAGTGTCCACGTCGTCTCGAAGGCCGACGCATTGGCCCGTGAGACCGTGCTCGTGCCCGTCGTCGTGCGCGACGGCGCCGTCGTGCTCGACGGTGCCCTGCCCTCGGCCATCGGCACGGTCGAACTCGCGCCTCGACTCGACGAGTCATGGTGCCACCGCCACGGCCTAACGAGCCAGGCCGGAAGCAGTGTCGTCCTGCGGGGCTTTGGCCCGACGACCGTCGTCCTGGTGTCGGTCGGCAGCGCTGAGCCCGAGGGCTACCGGGTTGCCGCCGCCACCGGGGTCCGGTTGGCCGGTGAGGATGCGGTCGGCTTCCTGCTCGCCGTGGACGGCGTTGCCGACGCCCGGCTCGTCGCCCAGGCGGTTGCGGAGGGGGCGATCCTTGGTTCGTTCGACTACAAGGACGACGCGGAGCGACCCTTCGACCTCGCGGCGCTGGCGTCGCCGCTGCCCACCGTCGCCGCACACGACGCGATCGTGGCGGGCGCTCGTGACGGGTCGATCGTCGCCGAGTCCGTCAACTGGGCGAGGCGGCTCATTAACACTCCGGCGGGCGATCTGCCGCCTCGCGAGCTCGCGAGTCGCGTGATCGAGCGCCTCGACCGGCATCCGCGAGTCGCGGTCGAGGCATGGACCGAGTCGCGGATCCGCGCCGAGGGTCTCGGCGGCTTGCTCGGGGTCGGTCGCGGGTCGGCCGAGCCGACGCGACTCGTACGGGCCACCTACGATCCCGAACCCGGTGCGGCCCTGCCGCACGTTGCCCTGGTCGGTAAGGGCGTCACGTTCGACTCCGGGGGCCTATCGCTCAAGCCGGCGGCGTCGATGATCGGCCAGAAGACGGACATGTCTGGCGCGGCGATCGTCCTCGGCGCGATCTCGGCGTTGCACGAGCTGGGCGTGCGAGTCCGCGCCACCGCGTTCGCCCCGATGACCGAGAACCTCACGGGGGATAAGGCGACCAAGCCCGGGGACGTGCTCACCATTCGAAACGGTCGCACCGTAGAGGTGCTCAACACCGACGCCGAGGGGCGTCTGATCCTCGCCGACGCGCTGAGTTTGGCGGCCGAAGTGGCACCCGACGTGATCATCGACATCGCGACCCTGACCGGCGCCCAGCGCGTCGCGCTCGGTGACGAAGTCGCGGCCGTCTACGCCTCGGACGACGACCTCGCGGCTGCGGTGTTGGCGTCGGGTGCGCGCAGTGGCGAGCAGCTGTGGCGGATGCCGCTCACCGATTCGTACGAATCCCAGCTGGACTCGGACGTGGCCGACATGAAGAACATTGGCAAGGTCGGCGTTGCCGGCTCGGTCGTCGCGGCGCTCTTCCTGCGTCGCTTCACCGACGGGCGGCCGTGGGTCCACTTCGACATCGCCGGACCTGGTCGCTCGGACGCGGCAGGCGGCTACGTCAACGTGGGCGGTACGGCCTTCGGGCTGCGTACGATCGTCGACTACGTCACGGGCCTCGCTCGGGACTGACCTCGAGTCGTCGAACGCGAGCGTGGCGCGTCGGCACCGAACGGTCGAGTGAGGGCGATCGGTGGTCGAGTCCGTCGGGGCGCCCGACCAAGACCGATGCGAAGAGCGACTCCTCGGGTGCCCCGACCCACTCGAGGACCTCGCGGTCGTGCCGGAAGTTGCCCCACAGCGCCGCCGACCATCCGCCCTCTTCGAGCAGGAGCAGTAGCGCCATGGTCGCCATGGCGGCATCGGTGTGCCAGTACGGGACGGGCCAGGCCGTGATCGCCGACAGGCCCGAGGCCCGTTTGTCCTCTTCGGCGTACCGATCGAGGTAGTCCTGGGGTCGCGACGTGACCAAGACGACGGCGCCCGCGCGCGACAGGCCCGCTGCGCGCGGGGACTCTTGCCGCCACTGCGGGTCGGTGGCTCGCTCGAAGTACTCGCTCACCAGGTCTGCGCTGATGGTGTGCATGCGCACACCGGCGCTGTTGCCCGCCGTCGGTGCCCACAGGGCGGCCGCGCAGGCGTCGTCCAGCCAGCGCGGATCGACGGGGGTGGCGTCAAAGGAGCGGACCATCCGCCGTCGAGCCAAGAGTGTTGCCAGGTCCATGGTCGGAGGTCTAGCACGCGTGATGACGTGAATCTCGACCAGGCCAGTAGGATTTCGCCAAACGAAGGAGCGACCCGTGCCTACACCACGCGATCTACTCAATGCGGCGAAGCAGGCCGTTCGTGAGGTTGAACCGAGCGAGGTTGCCGCCCGCCTCGACCACTATCGGACCTTGGACGTCCGCGAGCCCGACGAGTACGAGCAGGGGGCGGTGCCCGGCGCCGTGCACATCCCTCGCGGGACCCTTGAATTTGCGGTCGAGTCGCGCCTCACGGACAAGCACGCACCGATCGCGGTGTACTGCGCCGGCGGCGTCCGCTCGGCGTTCGCGGCCAAGACCCTCCAGGAACTGGGCTACACCGACGTCGTATCGGTCATCGGTGGGTTCAACAAGTGGAAGGACGAGGGTCTCACCTGGACGACGCCGCGCGCGCTCAACGCCGACCAGCGCAACCGCTACCAGCGCCACCTGCTGCTGCCCGAGGTGGGCGAAGCGGGCCAGATGCGACTGCTCGACTCCAAGGTCTTGCTGCTCGGCGCCGGGGGCCTCGGCTCGCCCGCCGCGCTCTACCTCGCCGCGGCCGGCGTCGGCACGATCGGCATCATCGACATGGACGTGGTGGACGCGTCGAACCTGCAGCGTCAGGTGCTGCACAACATGGACCGCATCGGCATGCGCAAGGTCGACAGCGCCAAGCAGACCTTGCAGGCGATCAACCCGGACCTGCACGTTCGGACCTACGACGTGCGACTGGGCGCGGACAACGTGCTCGACATCATCGATGGCTACGACGTGATCGTCGACGGCACCGACAACTTCCCCACGCGCTACCTCGTGAACGACGCGGCGCTGCTCAAGGGGATCCCGGTGGTGCACGGCTCGATCTTCCGCTTCGAGGGCCAAGTGACCATCTTCAACCCCTACGTCGGACCGTGCTACCGCTGCATGATCCCCGAGCCGCCGCCGCCGGAGCTCGCACCCAGTTGCGCCGAGGCCGGCGTCTTGGGCGTGCTGCCGGGCATCGTTGGTTCGATCCAGGCGATCGAGACGATCAAGTTGCTGCTCGAGCTCGGTGACCCACTCGTCGGACGTCTGCTGACCTATGACTCGATGGACCAGAGCTTCCGAACCTTCAAGGTTCGCCGCGACCCCTCGTGCCCGGCGTGCGGGGAGGACGCGGGTCCGATCGTCATCGCCGAGTACGACGACCTCTGCATGCCCCACGCCACGGTCGGCGCTGCCTAGTCGGTGATCGCCGAGTTGGGATGTGGCACGGCTCAACCGTGACGCATCACGACCAGGGTCCCGGCTACCCGGTCGTGCAACGTCTGCTTGAGCGGATTGGCGAGGGGGAACAGCACGTCCACGACGACGATCATCATCACGATCGATGACGCGATCGGATTGTTGGCGAGGGCGATCGCGCTGTAGGCGGCGACGAATCCCCACCGCCACACGGCTTGGCGACGGGTTATGGTCCCACCCGTGGACTGG
>JAJZSM010000122.1 GCA_021849765.1 Actinomycetes bacterium
AAGTCGCCGTCGGTCACGGCGGTCGCCGAGAAGTAGCAGTTGTCACCGGTCACGAGTTCATCGGTGGTGAGCACTCGGTCGAGGTCGTAGCCCATCGCCTCGGCGGTCTCGCGCTCGACCTCGTCGCGAGGGTACAGCACGCCTTGGATCTCGCCACCGAGCCCCTTCAACGCGGCGGCGGCGATGACACCCTCGGGCGTGCCGCCGATGCCGAGGAGGAGGTCGGCGCCGGAGTTCGGCCAGCCGGTCGCGATGGCGCCGGTCACGTCGCCGTCCGAGATCAACAGGACCCGAGCGCCGGCCTCGCGGATCTCGCTGATCAACTCGTGGTGGCGGGGGCGGTCGAGCACGACGACGCCCAACTCCTGGACCGGCTTGCCGAGTCGCTTGGCGAGCTCGCGCAGGTTCTCAGTGGGGGTCGCGTTGATGTCAACGGCGCCGCGCCCGCGTGGGCCGACCGCGATTTTGCGCATGTAGACACACGGGCCCGGATTGAACATGGTGCCGCGTTCCGAGAGCGCGATCACCGAGACCGCACCCTTACGGCCCAGGGCCGTCATCGTCGTGCCGTCGATGGGGTCGACGGCCACGTCGACCAGGGGCGGCTGACCGTTCCCGATGTGCTCGCCGTTGTAAAGCATCGGCGCCTCATCCTTCTCGCCCTCGCCAATGACGACGATGCCGTCCATGGCGACCGCGCCGAGCACGAAACGCATGGCGTCCACGGCCGCGCCGTCGGCCGCATTCTTGTCGCCGCGACCGGCCCAGCGAGCGGCGGCGATGGCGGCGGCCTCGGTCACACGAATCATTTCCAGGGCGAGATTACGGTCTGGTTCTGACGGTGGTTGCACGATACGAAGCGTAGCCCGCCCGTCGCGACCGGGTCCGATTTGGGCCCCCTCCCGAAGCGGCAATACTGGATGGGTGAGTTCGTTGTTGGTCAAGCCCGCGGGTCCCTTGTCGGGCGACGTCCAAGCCTTCGGCGCGAAGAACGCGGTGCTAAAGCAGATGGCCGCCTGTCTGCTGGCGAGCGGGGTCCACCACCTAAGCAACGTCCCCGCGATCAGCGACGTCGCCGTCATGACCGAGTTGCTGCGAGCGGTGGGCTGTACGGTGGTCTCGAGCGACCACCGGCTGACCATCACCGTGCCCGACGCGAAGGACCTTCATCCGGTGGCGCCCGCTCACCTCTTCGAGGCGATGCGTGCCTCGATCGTCGTACTCGGCCCGTTGCTCGCACGCTGCGGCGAGGCCCACATGGCCCTGCCCGGGGGCGACGACTTCGGGCAGCGACCGATCAACTTCCACACCGACGGTTTGTCGGCGATGGGCGCCGACTTCCACAACGACCGCGTCTCGATTCACGCGACGACGACGCGCACCCGGTTGCGCGCGACGCGGATCACCCTGGAGTACCCGAGCCACACCGCGACGGACAACCTCTTGATGGCCTGCGTGTTGGCCGAAGGCCGCTCGGTCATCGACAACGCCGCGCGCGAACCCGAGGTTGAAGACCTGGGCCGCCAGCTCATCGCCATGGGCGCTCGTATCGAGGGTCTCGGTACCTCGCGGCTCACCATCGACGGCGTCGAGTCGCTCAACGCGGCCGATCACGAGGTCATCCCCGACCGCGTCGTCGCCGCGACCTATCTCGCGGCGGGACTGATCACCGGCGGCGCGGTTCGGGTCATCGATGCGCGCGCCGACCACATGGAGATGCTGCTGCGCAAGATCGAGGCGATGGGGGGCATGGTGGACGTCACCGGCCCGGGCATCGTCGTTCGTGGGCCCGCCCGACTGCGCGGCTGTGACGTCTCGACGTTGCCCTACCCCGGGGTCGCGACGGACTACAAGCCTCTGCTCACCACCATGCTCGCCGTCGCCGACGGGGTCTCAGTCGTGACCGAGAACCTCTTCGCCGGCCGATTCCGCTACGTCGACGAACTGGTCCGACTGGGATCCAATATCACCACCGACGGCCATCACGCGATGATTCGGGGCGTGGATCACCTCGTCGGAACGACGGTGCGTGCGACGGACATCCGTGCCGCCGCCGCACTCGTACTCGCGGGGCTCGTCGCGGACGGGGCGACCACCGTCGAGGGGCTCGAGCACGTCGAGCGCGGGTACGACGACTTCGTGGGACGCCTCACCAGTCTCGGTGCCCGGATCGAGCGTCTTCGATGATCGCGCGCGAACCCGACGAGCTGATCGTCCAAGCGGGCACCGGGTCGCGCACGGCCCTGGCGCGTCTGATCACCTACGTCGAGTCCGGCGGCTCGAATCAGCGCGCGACGGTCTCGCGCGCCTACGCGACGCCCGCCCCCTACGTGGTCGGGCTCACCGGTCCGCCCGGCGCGGGCAAGTCGACGCTCACCGACCAGTTGATCAAGACGGCGCTCGCGAGTGGCTCATTCGACGGGACCCAGGCCTTCGACCAAGTCGGCGTGCTCTGTGTGGACCCGAGTTCACCCTTCACCGGTGGTGCGATCCTCGGCGATCGGATCCGCATGCAGGATCACGCGACCAACGATCACGTCTTCATCCGCTCGATGGCCACGCGCGGCCACCTCGGCGGACTCTCACTCGCCGTGCCCGACGCGATCCGGGTCCTCGGCGCGGCGGGGTTCTCGGTGGTGTTCGTCGAGACCGTTGGCGTCGGGCAGATGGAGGTCGACATCGCCTCGGCCGCCGACACGACCATCGTGGTTACCAACCCCGGTTGGGGTGATTCAATGCAAGCGAACAAGGCCGGCCTGCTCGAGGTGGCCGACATCTTCGTGATCAACAAGGCCGACCGAGCGGGGTTGCGTGAGACTCGTCGGGACCTCGAGCAGATGCTCGAGCTCGGCAGCGCCAAAGAGCCCCGTCCGCCGATCCTCGAGACCGTGGCCAGCACGGGGGCGGGCACCGACGAGCTCTGGCGCGCGATCATCGAGCATCGTCGACTCGTGACCGGCGCCCAACACGACCAGCACCGAGAGACCCAGGCGCGCGCCGAGTTGGACCGAGTGCTGTCGGTAATGCTGCGCGCGCGCATCGGCGAGCTGGCCGAGGGTTCGGCCTACGCGGACCAGGTCGCAGCGTTGATTGCCGGCAAGACCGACCCGTATCGGGCGGCTGAGGCGTTACTGTCTGAGACGTGATTGCCGCGTCGGTCGCTTTCGACCTCCTCTTTCTCGTTCACATCCTCGCCGCCGTAGCGACGGTTACCGTCGTCGCGGTGATGCGATCCGGGGCTGTGGCGGTCGCCGGCGGCGCCGACGCGGACATCCAACGCCGCCGCTTCCCCGAACGGCGCAACTGGGCGGCGAGGGTCGTTCATCTCCTGGTCTTGAGCGGTTTGGCCGTTTCAGCGACGGGCGGGAGCGCGGACTCACTAAGTCGGCCCTTCGTGATCGTGGGCCTGCTGTGCTACCTCGCCATCGCCGGTCACCTTGAGGCGAGGACGTTGCCCCTGGAGCGTACCGTAGCGAACGAGATCGCTCGCGACGGCGTGGCGGAGGTCGCCAAGGGTCGCCAACTCACGCGCTCGATCGACGTGATCGCGGTCCTGCTCGCCATCGCCCTGATCTCGATGCTCGTGCAGTACTAGGACCGAGGCGAGCGAGCTACAGGAAGGCCGCGCGCCCGACCATGCCGGCCGCGACCGTGGCGTTGGTCACCTCGTCAATCAACACGAAGCTTCCCGTGACCCGGTTGTCCCGGTAGTCGTCGACCACCAGTGGGTCCGCGGTCTGCAACTGGACCAGGCCGATGTCGTTGGTGCGTAGCTCGTCACCGTCTTCGATGGTGAGCGTGGCCACGTCGACGACGCCGTCGAGCCCGACGATGCGCGCGGGGGTGACCCGCGTCGTGTGCTTCAGGCGGAGGCGCGAGCCGGTCGTGAGCGGGCGTTCGCCGAACCAGCAGACGGTCGCGGTGATCTCGCGCGTGACTCGCGGCAGCGGCTCACAGGCGAGCAGGTCGCCGCGTCCGGCGTCGGTCTCGTCGGCGAGAGCCACGTCGATGGAGAGCCCGGCCCCGGCTTGGACGTCGGGACCGTTGTGCAACGTGTTGAGGGCGGTGATCGTTGTCTCGATGCCGGCGGGCAGCAGGGTGACGACGTCTCCTTCGTGCAGGGTGTCACCGTTGACCATGCCGGCGTAGGTCCGCCCGCCACCGGGCTGGCGCAGGACCCACTGGATGGGCAGGCGAGGGCCGTTGGTCGAGTTCGTCCAAGCGCCGGCGTCACTCGACTCGAGCGCCTCGAGCACGGTGGGGCCGGGGTACCAGGGGGTGTGATCGGACGCGTCGACGACGTTGTCGCCGAGCAGCGCCGAGGTCGGCACGCAGGTGATCGCGTCGAAGCCCAGCTCACCAGCGACGGTCTCCACCTCGTCGACCACGCTCTGGAAGGCCGCGGGCGACCAGTGCACGGCGTCCATCTTGTTGACCGCCACCACGAGGCCGCGAACGCCGAGCAGCGCCGCGATGCAGAGGTGACGGCGGGTCTGCTCCTTAAGACCGTGCGCGACGTCCACCACGACGAGCGCGAGGTCCGCCGTGGAGGCACCGGTCGCCATGTTGCGGGTGTACTGCACGTGGCCCGGGCAGTCGGCGATGATGAACTTGCGTTGCGGGGTCGAGGCGTAGCGGTAGGCGACGTCGATGGTGATGCCCTGCTCGCGTTCGGCGCGCAAGCCGTCGGTCACGAAACTCAGGTCGAGGTCGCCCACGCCGCGGCGCTCCGAGGCGTTGACCACGGCGTCGAGCTGGTCGTCGAAGAGCTGTCGGGTGTCCACGAGGAGACGGCCGATGAGCGTGGACTTGCCATCGTCGACCGAGCCGATGGTCGCGAGGCGCAAGATGTCCGACGTGCGCTGCATTTAGAAGTAGCCCTCGCGCTTGCGGTCTTCCATCGCGGTTTCAGAGAAGCGATCGTCGGCTCGGGTCGCACCGCGTTCGGAGACGTTCGCCGTCGCCACTTCGTGCACGATGGCCTCGACCGTGACGGCGTTTGATTCGACGGCGCCGGTGCAGGTGGCGTCGCCAACGGTGCGGTAGCGCACGAGGCGGCGCTCGACGTGCTCGCCGGGGCGAGGTTCGATGAATTCGTTAACGGCGAGCCACATCGCGTCTCGACGCACCACATCGCGCTCGTGGGCGAAGTAAATCGGAGGCAGCGCCACGTTCTCACGCGCGATGTACTGCCAGATGTCGAGTTCGGTCCAGTCCGACAGCGGAAAGGCGCGCAGGTGCTCGCCGGCGTTGACCCGACCCTGGTAGAGCTGCCAGAGCTCGGGGCGCTGCTGGCGAGGATCCCACTGTCCGAA
>JAJZSM010000123.1:0-349 GCA_021849765.1 Actinomycetes bacterium
GGCGAAGACGCCGCCGCCGGCGAGGCGGATGAAGCGCAGGGGCACGAACCGCTGCAGTGCTCGTCCGCCGAAGGCGCCGAGGAACGAGACGGCGATCATCGCCAGGGATGAGGCGACGAAGACCTCGAAGGGTTGGTGCGTCTTTGCGCTGAGGTTGGCCGCCTGGATCTGGGTGAGGTCGCCGAACTCGCCGAGGAAGATCACGCTGAAGGCAGTGGTGACCTCTTTCCAGCGCGTGCCGACGTGTTCACGCTCGCCCTCACGCTCGCCCTCACGCTCCTCGACCTTCTCGGGGACGAACAACAGGTAGGCCGCGCCACCGAGGAAGAGCACCGCGACGACGAACTCT